>CAXTDD010000334.1:0-4118 GCA_964242955.1 uncultured Rubrobacteraceae bacterium
ATACTTGCGTTCACTCGGGGCCGAGGTCTTCTGGAGCGACAGGGGAGGGGACGCGACCTTCCACGGTCCGGGCCAGATCGTCGGCTACCCTATCCTGCGCCTGAAGGACCGGGATACGCACGGCTATTTGCGGAGCCTGGAGGATGTCCTGATCAGGGTCCTGGCGGAGTACGGGCTCGAAGGCCGGCACCATCCTGAGTACACGGGCGTGTGGGTCGGGGAGCGGAAGATCGCGGCCATCGGGGTGAAGTTCTCTTCCGGTTGGATCGCCTCCCACGGCTTCGCCCTGAACGTGGGAACCGACCTCTCCTGGTTCGACCGCATAACGCCCTGCGGCATCAAGGAGTTCGGCGTCACGAGCCTGGAGAGGGAGCTCGACCGCGAAGTCCCCCTATCGGAGGTGGAGGCCAGGATCGTGGATCATTTCCTCTCCCGCTTCGGTTAGTTTACTTACTGCCCGCGCGGGTACTTCCTGACAAGCTAACGACCGTTCACGAGCTATAAAGGAGGCGACGCATGCTGCAAGGTGTAGCCGTCGTATGGATGCCGGTCCAGGATATAGACCGGGCGAAGAGCTTCTACAAGGACACCCTGGGTCTCCCGTTGACGAAGGAAGACGGCGACTGGGCCGAGGTGGACGCCAACGGCCTGACCATCGGCCTGAACGGGCGTGAGCCCGGCGGCGCCCAGGGCGAGGGTGGCCCCGTCGTGACCTTCCAGCCCGAGAGCAGCCTGGAAGAGACCGTAAACGAGCTGCAGAGCCAGGGTGTAGAAGTGCCGGCCGGCATCTCGGAGCACCCCTGGGGCCGTGTCGCGACCTTCAAGGACTCCGAAGGCAACGACGTCCAGCTCTACGAGCCGCCGAAGTAGAGCTGTTAGCCGTTAGCTGTTAGCCCTTAGCGGTTAGCTAGAGACTGCGGCAGCGGTGCCCGGTAGCGAGAAACGGCCGCCGGACCGGAACGAAACTCCGGTCCGGTGTCTTCACGTTTCGTTGCGGAGAAGAGAAGCTAACGGCTAACGGCTAACGGCGCGGCCCGGAGGGCCGCTTACGCGCTGCCGATGAAGACGCCCGAGGCGAACACGAGCGCGCCGCCGACTACGACCTGTAGGGAACTCATCCAAAAGCTCATGCTGAAGTAGCGGTAGCGGATGAACGAGATGACCAGCAGCTCTACGCCCACTACCGCGAACGCCAGGTAGAGGGCTACGCCGACGTCCGGTATCAGAAATGGCAGCGTGTGCATGATGCCCCCGACGAAGGTTGCGGCGCCCGTGATCGTGCCCCGCAACACCGGACCACCCCGCCCCGTCAAGGAGCCGTCGTCGGAGAGGCCCTCGGAGAAGGCCATGCTGATCGCTGCCCCGACCGCCGCCGCGAGCCCGACCAGGAACGTGAGCCTCGCGTCCTTGGTCGCCACCGCTATCGCGAACACCGGCGCCAGCGTCGAGACGGAGCCGTCCATCAAGCCGATCAAAGCCGGCTGAACCACCTTGAGCACGAAGTCCTTGCTGTGCCCGCCGGCCGTCATCTCCCGGCCCCCGAGCCCCAACTTCTCCATCAAAGCCGCCACAGCTTTCCTCCCACACGCACTCCCGAACTTCCCGTATTCTAGCGGAATCCGGGCATAAATCAAGAACAGTTATTGTTCCTGGTTAATGAGAGTCATTGTCGTTTATGGGGGCGTATCGGGCCGTTTGGGTGGGTTATCGGGGCGGTGTTGGGAGTGGTTGTCTTCTCTGATGGGGGTCAGGCGCGGCGGCCGGTGAGGAGGCGGTAGGACAGGAGTACCAGGACGGCGCCGCCGACGGCAACGAGGACACTTCCGAGGTCGAACTGGGCCGCGTAGGGTTTATTCGTCAGGGTCGTGTAGAGGAAGCCTCCGACGAACGCGCCGAGCACGCCGAGGAGCATGGTGATGATGCAGCCGCCGGGGTCGCGTCCGGGGAGCAGGAGCTTGGCGACGATCCCGGCGACGAGGCCGAAGGCGATCCAGAACAGAATGTTCACGCGTTTCCTCCTTGAAAGTCCGAGGTCGTTCCACCACGTCTATCTTTAGGCATCAGGCTACAGGTGTCAGGCTACGGGCGTCAGGCTACAGGCGCTAGAGACCGGGCCTTTGGATGATGACGTTGCCCGGGACTGCGGCCGGCTACCCTCCGCGGGGCCGGATCTTTTCCTGTGTTTGGGCTGGCGTGGGGAGCTGCGCCTGCAGTACCTGTAGCCTGAAACCTGACGCCTTTCTTTAGGCTCTCTGTAGAAGATCCAGTTCCGCTTTCATCACCATATCTTCCATGTCGCGGCGGAGTTTGAAGCCGAGGCGTTCGCTGATGCGTTGCATGGGGCGGTTATCGAAGAGGATCTCGGCGGTTATGCGGCGCAGGCCTTCGGCGCGGCCGACCTCCAATAGGCGGCTTACGAGGAGGGTGCCGAGGCCCTGGCGCTGGAAGCGGTCGCTGACGAGGACCGAGAACTCGGCTTCGACGGGATCGGCGCCGTGGCGGCTCAGGCGGGAGACGCCCATGATCTCGCGCTCTCCGGTCTCGGGGTCTACCCTTTCGGCGACGAGGGCCATCTCGCGGTCGTAATCTATAAAGCAGATGCGCGTGAGGCGCTCGTGGGCCGTGCGCTGGTCGAGGCCCATCATGTGGAAGTAGCGCATGTAGACGCTCTCTTCGGAGAGAGATTCGTGGAACTTGACCATCAGGGGCTCGTCCTCGGGCCTTATCGGCCGGATCCTCACCCCGGCGCCGTCCCGCGGCTCCTCCTCAAACACGTACTGGGTCGGGTAGGGCCTGATCGCGGTCCCGGGCAGGTCGTCTTCGTTCGTCTGCGGGTCGTGCAGCACGACGCGGGCGTCGAGGGCCAGGAGGTGCTCCGGGGAGGCCAGCAACGGGTTGATGTCCAGCTCCTTGATCCAGGGCTGCTCGACCACGAGCTGGGAGAAGCGCACGAGGAGCTTCTCAAGGGCTCCCACGTCCACCGGCGCCCGGCCGCGTACCCCGCCCAGGGCCTCGAAGATGCGGGTCCCCTCCATCATCCGGCGCGCGAGCGTGGTCGTCAGCGGCGGGAGCGCGAGGGCGCGGTCCTTGTAGACCTCCACGAGCGAGCCGCCGGAGCCGAAGAGCAGCACGGGCCCGAACTGCGGGTCGAGGCTGCTGCCCAGGATCAACTCGTAGCCGTCGAGGCTGACCATGCGCTGCACGGCGGCCCCGCCGAAGTCTTCGGGCCGGAAGTTCTGGAGGATGGAGGCCCGCATCTCCTCGAAGGCCTGCCTGACGTCTTCCGGACCTTGCAGGTTCAGCCGGACCCCGCCGACGTCGGTCTTGTGGGTGATGGTCTCGGAGTCGAGCTTGAGCACGACGGGGTAGCCCATGCGGTCCGCTATCCGGACGGCCTCGTCGGCGCCGCGGGCCACCTCCGTCTCGACGGTCGGGATGCCGTAGGCGGCGAGGACCTGTTTGGCCTCGAACTCGGTGAGGATGGTGCGCCCGGAGTTGCGAACGTTCGCGATGATCTCCTCGACCCTCTCGCCGTCGGCTTCGGTCTCCTCGGCGGGCTCGGGCGTCTCGTAGATGCCGCGCAGGTTGTAGGTGTAGCGCCACATGTTGGTGAAGGCGCGGGCCGCGGTGTCGGGGAAGTCGAAGGTCGGGATGCCGGCGCCGTTGAGGACCGACTCGCCGGCTGCGACCTCGGCGCCGCCCATCCAACTCGCGAGCACCGGCTTTCCCGTCTTGTTCGCGTAGGGAACGAGACGTTCGGCGGTGGCGGTCGGGTCGGTCATGTCCTGGGGGGTGAGAACGACGAGGAGGCCGTCGCTCTCGGGGTCATCGGCGGCCGTCTCCAATGTCCGCGCGTAGCGCTCCGGGTCGGCGTCGCCGAGCACGTCGACCGGGTTGCCGTGGCTCCAGGGGGCGGGGAGGAATTCGTTCAGATTCTCCATGGTTTGGGGAGAGATCCCGGTGAGGTCGCCGCCACCGTTTATGAGGGCGTCGGTGGCGAGGACGCCGGGCCCACCGGCGTTCGTCAGGATGGTCAGGCGCGGGCCCTTCGGGCGGGGTTGTTTGCCGAGGACCTCGGCCATGGCGAAGAGTTCGGAGATCTCGCCGACGCGCAGCAC
>CAXTDD010000335.1:0-4113 GCA_964242955.1 uncultured Rubrobacteraceae bacterium
CCGCCGGCGCTGCGGATGAGATAACCCTTGATCCTTCCGGACGAGTCGCGCGCGACGAGGCCGTCGCCGGGGTGCAGGCGCAGGGTCGCGAAGATGAGGGGAGAGCGGTCGGCCCCGTAGCTCCAGAGGTCCGCGCCGTAGAGCTCCGGCAAATCGCCGAAAACGAGCGTCTCGACGCGGTGCCCGCCGGCCTGCCCGGGTGCGCGCAGCTTCGCGGGCGGCTCCTCCAGCCGGTACACGGTGCGCGGCTCCATCGCCGCGAAACCCAGCGATCGGTAGAGGCCCTCGGCCCGGCGCGTGGAGTAGAGCCTGACGGTCGCAGCACCCCGGCTTCTCAGGTACGCGACGGCCCAGGAGGAGAGCCCCGTGCCGAGGCCCAGGCCCCTGTAGCCGTCGTGGACCGCGAGGTGGCAGAGGACGCCGATGCTCCCCAAAGGCACCGCGCCGACCATCCCGATCAGGTCTCCTTCAGGACCTTCGGCGACAGCCCAACGGGCGTCGCGCACGCCGCGTAGCAGGTCGAAGGCCCTGGGGTCCGCCGACCAGCGCACGACGCTCCTGAGCTCCAGGATGCGCTGGAGGTCGGAGTCGTTCAACGGCCGGATGCGGACACCGGACGCCGCCCAGGACGCCCCTCCCGACCCTTTACTGGCGTTCTTTGCGTCTACCTCTACGTCTTCTTTCGCGGTGAAGAGCAGCACATTTCCCTCGATCTCTGGTGCGTGGATGGAGACTCTTCCGCGCGGATGCCCCCGGAAGCACCGGGGAGACGCGGACGCCCCGAGCGCGACCCCCTAGAGGGTCGGTCGGGGCAGGGACGGTCGAGGGAGCCGTCCGGGAGGACGACCGCTGCAAAGAAAACCCGTGTAGTCCCGTTTCACGCACACCATGCTACAACATCGCGCCCGGCGGGGAAAGCCGGGCCCGCCTAGCCGCGCTGTACAACGCCGTCGAGGATACCGTCGATCCGCTCCAGCGCCTCCGGCGGGAGCTCCGCGCCCGAGGCGGAGGCGTTGTCCTCGACCTGCTCGGGACGCGAGGCGCCGATGATAGCGCTGCTGACGTTGGACTGGCGCAAGATCCAGGCGAGCGCGAGCTGGGGCATGCTGAGGCCTGCTTCCTCGGCGATCGACCGCAGTTTGTCGACCGCGGAAAGAACGTCCTCGTTCATCAGTTGCTGCATGAAGCGGTTGGACTCGGGGTCGGCGGCCCGGGTGCCCTGCTCCGGGGCCTCCCCCGGGCGGTACTTGCCGGTCAGGATGCCCTGGGCCAGCGGGGAGAAGACGACCTGGCCCACGCCCGCGCGTTCGGAGAGCGGGACGACCCCGGCCTCTATCTGGCGTTGAATCATGTTGTACCGGGGCTGGTTGGAGACGATCCTGTCCAGGTTCATCTCCCCGGCGATCCGCAACGCGTCGCCTATCTGCCCGGCCGTCCATTCGGAGACGCCGATGTACAAGATCTTGCCCTGCCGAACGAGGTCGTCGAAGGTCCGCAGCGTCTCCTCCAGCGGCGTCCCCTCGTCGTAGCGGTGGCACTGGTACAGGTCCACGTAATCGGTCCCGAGCCGCCGCAGCGAGGCGTGGCACTGCTCGGTGATGTGCTTGCGCGAGAGGCCCCTGTCGTTGGGCCCGTCGCCCATCGGGAAGTAGACCTTCGTCGCCAGAAAGTACGAGTCGCGGTCGAAATCCTTAAGGGCATCGCCCACGATCTCCTCGGCCGCACCCCGCATGTACACGTTGGCGGTGTCGAAGAAGTTGATGCCGAGGTCGTAGGCTTTGTGGATGCAGGCCTTCGCCTGCCGCTCGGCGACGCTCCCGCCGTAAGTCAGCCAGCTTCCGAGCGAGATCTCACTGACCTTTACCCCGCTCCCACCCAGCCGCCGGTACTCCATCAGATCCCCTTCCGTCCTGAACAAGGCCCCTATGGTACACGCTACCCGGCTTCTACCGTCCCGCACCCGTGTAACTCCGCTTGCTTACTGATTAGTTGGCGGTTAAGAGCACCTTTATTGCAAGATTGCGCCATTTTGTTACAATGCCCGCATCGGATTCCAAACCACGGAGCATAAGGAGCGGGAGAGTTGCGAACCACGTTACAGCCCGGCCTGACGAACAGGTTGACGAAATATCTCAGGACCACGCAGCAGCTCATTGAAGAGGGCCGTGACGCGGTCTCCAGCAAGGAGTTGGGCGATTTCACCGGCATAAACCCGGTCCAGGTGCGCAGGGACCTGAACGCCATCGGCTTCTCCGGGACGCGGGGCGTCGGCTACCAGGCCTACGACCTGGTCGAGGCCGTCAGGGACATCCTGGGGCTCAGGCAGACCTACAACATCGCGTTGGTCGGCGCGGGCAACCTCGGCAGCGCCATAGCGGCCAGCACCATACTGCCGAAGAGGGGCTTCGTCATCCACGACGTCTTCGACGACGACTCCGACAAGATCGGGCGCACCGTCGGCAACGTGGTCGTCAAGCACATCGACGAGCTCGAGAAGAGCGTGGCCGAGGCCGAGGAGATCATCGGCATCATCGCCACCCCCGCCTCCGCGGCCCAGCACGTCGCCAACCTCATGACCGACGCCAACATCCGCGTCATCCTCAACTACACCGACGTCCTCCTCCACGTCCCCTCCCACGTCGACGTCCACCGCATAGACCCGACGGCCCAACTGATGCACACGCTCTACTACCTGACCCAGGCGGAAGGGCAAGAAGCGTCTTAGCTTTCAGCCATTAGCATTTAGCTTTTAGCCCTGCGGCTACCGAGCTCTGCCGGTAGCCGCTTTTTGTCGCCGCGATGGGGGCGGAACAGCGCGCTACGGGTGGCGCTTGAACAGGCCGGTTAAAGGCTAATAGCTAACGGCTAAGTGCTCAAAAAGAGAAGAACCCGAGGCGCCTAGGGGTGATAGGTGGGGAAAGGGAAAGGAGGAGTGGCGCCCCGGGCTCTTTAATTGTGCCGGTTTAGTATCGCACCAACCGACTGACTGGATACTAATACGCTCGTCACACTTTGTAAAGGCCTTGGAACTAGGAATTTAGAAACTTTCTGCAAATACCTGCCGAACGCATATAGTGATTTACAGGGGTTTCCTTTACGTATCCGGTTTTTTCCGCGCCCGTTGGCCGTCTTCGCGACACGCCTTTCTCTGCAAACGTCACACGAATCGGTGTTCCTTTTCACGCGGTACGGGGTCAGGCGTTGGCTGTGGCGAGGCGGATGATGAGGGTTATTAGAACGGCGTCGGTGGGGTGTTCGATGCGGTGGGCCGCGGTGTCGAAGCGGCGTTTTCACGGGGACGGCCGGTGTGGCGACCGCGGTCTACGACTCTTCTTCGAGTAGTTTCTCGTAGTCGTCGGCGGAGAGGAGGTCGCCTTCTTCGGAGATCTGGAGTTTAAGGATCCAGCCCTCGCCGTAGGGGTCTTCGTTGATCTTCTCCGGGTTCTCCTCGAGCGTCGCGTTGACCTCGACGACCTCCCCGCCTACCGGCGCGTACAGGTCGGAGACGGCCTTGACGCTCTCGACGGCGCCGAAGGAGTCGCCGGCCGCGAGGGTCGCACCCTGCTCGGGCAGCTCGACGAAGACCACGTCGCCGAGCTCGTCCTGCGCGTGCTCCGTGATGCCCACGGTCGCCACGTCGTCCTCGACGCGGACCCACTCGTGGCTTTTGGTGTACTGCAACTCTCCCGGTACGGCCATCCGTCTCCCTCCCCTACTCTTTCTCGCGCTTGTAGAACGGCAGCGGCACGGCCCGCGCCTGCACGGGCCTGTCGCGTATCACCACGTCGAACGAATCTTCCACCTCCGGCGCGACGAGCGCAAGCCCTATGGCCTCGCCGAGGGTTGGGGATTGCGTCCCGCTCGTGACGGTCCCGACCGACGCGCCGTCCACCGCCACCGCGTGGTCGTGGCGCGCTATGCCGCGCCCCTCCACCTTGAAGCCCACGAGCTTCTTGCGGAGCCCCTCCTCCTTCTCCCGGCGCAGCGCCTCCCGGCCGACGAACTCCTCCCCTTTGTCCAGGTGCACGGCGAACCCGATGCCGGCTTCGAGCGGCGTCGTCCCGGCGTCGAGCTCGTTGCCGTAGAGGCACATGCCGGCCTCCAGGCGCAGGG
>CAXTDD010000336.1:0-4111 GCA_964242955.1 uncultured Rubrobacteraceae bacterium
ACTCGAAGAGGTCGCGGATCGCGAGGGCTTGGAAGCCGTGACGCCCGTGCTGCGTAGCCGATGGTGAGGTTAGAAGCCGGGTTCCCAGATCGGTTGGAGGTCGAGCGTGAACCCGGGCAGAACAGGATCTTCCGAGAGCCTGTTGGGTCTCTCCAAAATCTCGATCGGTTCGCCGGGTTTGTAGACGTGGACCTTGCGCTCTACGGGGTCCATGAGCCAACCCAGGCGTGCCCCGTTCTCGGCATATTCGCGCATCTTGGCCTCAATAGGTGGGAGCGGGTCCGACGGCGAGCGCAACTCGATCACAAAATCCGGGCAAAGGGGTAGGAACCTCTGCTTCTGCTCGGCGGTGAGGTTCGCCAAGCGCCCGCGCCACACCCAGGAGGCGTCGGGCGAGCGTATCGCGCCGTTGGGTAGAACGAAGCCTCCGTTGGACTCGAAGGCGACGCCAGCGCCATCGCGCTTGGCCCACTGGCGAAGCTGCATATTGATCTCGGAGTTGCGGTCGCTGGTCTCCCCCCCCGTCGGTACCATGACCTCCAGATCCCCCTCCGCGCTGCGCTCGATGCGCCAGCCTCGGTTCAGCCGGCAAAACTCGAAGAACTGCTCCTCGTCCATCTCCAGCGCCGGGCGCGTGTGCAGCACCACCGGCGGGTTCTCTATCCTGATCTTCGCCTCCGTCACGCGGACCTCCGGGGGAGCTTTTCGTCATTATACTTTCTCCCCGGATCACCCCGATCAACGAGAAGCGAGGCCGCACGAAGCGAGGCCGCACGAAGCGACCCCGCCCAAAAACCTGCCGACGGAAACCTCCCTAGTACTTCGGGACGCTCGGGTCGATCTCCTCGCTCCAGGCGGTGATGCCGCCCTTGACGTTGTAGACGTTCTGGAAACCGGCGTCCTGCAGGAGCTTGACGGCCTTGGCGCTGCGCCCGCCGGTCTTGCAGTGGACGGCGAAGTTCTCGTCCCGGTCGAACTCCGCGAGGCGCTGCGGGAGCTCGCCAAGCGGCACGAGCTTGACGCCGATGTTGGCGACCTCGTACTCGTGCGGCTCGCGCACGTCGAGCACGTTGATGTCCTCGCCGTTGTCGAGCTTGGCCTTAAGGTCCCCGACCGTGATCTCCGGCACGCCGTTCTGCTCTTCGGCGGCGTTGGCCTGCGGAATGCCGCAGAACTCCTCGTAGTCGATGAGCTCGGTGACGGTCGGGTTCTCGCCGCAGACGGGGCAGTTCGGGTCCTTACGCAGCTTCATCTCGCGGAAGCTCATGCCCAGGGCGTCGTAGAGCATGAGGCGCCCGATGAGCGGCTCGCCGATGCCGAGTATGAGCTTGACCGCCTCGGTCGCCTGGATGGTCCCGATGGCGCCCGGGAGGATTCCGAGAACGCCGCCCTCGGCGCAAGAGGGTACCAACCCCGGCGGCGGGGGCTCGGGGTAGAGGCAGCGGTAGCAGGGGCCTTCCTCGGCCCAGAAGACGCTCGCCTGGCCCTCGAAACGGAAGATCGAGCCGTAGACGTTTGGCTTGCCGAGCAGGACGCAGGCGTCGTTGACGAGGTAGCGGGTCGGGAAGTTGTCCGTGCCGTCCACGATCACGTCGTAGTCGCGGAAGATCTCGAGCGCGTTCTCGGAGGTCAAAGCCTCCTCGTGGACCCTGACATCGACGTTGGGGTTGATGTCCTTGATCTTGTCGTAAGCGCTCTCGACCTTCGGCCGCCCGACGTCGGAGGTGCCGTGAATGATCTGGCGCTGCAGGTTCGACTCGTCCACCACGTCGAAGTCCACGATGCCTATGGTCCCAACCCCCGCCGCCGCCAGGTAGAGGGCGAGCGGGCTTCCGAGCCCGCCGGTGCCCACGGTGAGGACCTTCGCGGCCTTGAGCTTCTTCTGCCCGTCGAGGGCGACCTCGGGCATGATGAGGTGGCGGCTGTAACGGGCTATCTCGTCGTTGGAGAGCTCGACAGCCCCGTTGGGCGACTGAACTAACGGTTCGCGCGTCTGCATGGTGTGAGAATACCTTTCGCTGATGAATGGTGGCGCGGTGCGGAGACGTCCCGGCGGGACGTCTCTACATACACGTCCGGGCGGTGCCGCCGGCTATGGATGGGATGATCGACAACTCGTCGCCGTCGGAGACTTCCGTGTCCGGGCCGTCGAGGTAGCGGATGTCCTCGTCGCCCTTGTAGACGTTGACGAACGAGCGGAGCTTGCCGTCGCCGGTGTAGAGGTGCTGCTTGAGGTCCGGGTACTCCGTGGCGAGGTTGCCGAGGGCGTCGCCGGCGGTGCCGCCGCCGACCTCTACCTGCGACTCTCCACCCGTGTACTGCCTCAAGGGCGTTGGGATCTTGACCTTCGGCATGGGACCCTCCTTCTCTCTTTTTAACCTACGATTGGTTCTTCGTCGTACCCGGAACGGTCGCCCTTCAACAGCCACGACCGCACGTCCTGGACGCTCTCACGGCCGACGGAGGCTATCACGTAGGAGTAGCCGGGCCAGGCGTGGTCCCTGTCGTAGTCGGACGGCTCGGCCGGATGGTCCGGGTGGGAGTGGTAGAAGCCTAGCAAGCCCATCTCCCGCTCCTCGGCCCGCTCCTCGAACTCCTTGATCTTCAACGGCTCGATCAGAAACCGCCTGGACCGCTCATCCTCGTGCGTGTTCTCCGCCCGCCAGACGTCCACGACGACCTTCGCCCCGCCGGCATCTATGCCCACGAGCGCCCCAGCGCACTCCTCCGGGTACGCCTCCAGGGCGTGCTCGTGGATGCGCTCGACGTCCCCCGCGCCTATCTTGAGGGCCAAGCTACTCTTCCCAGAAGCTCTCTGAGAGGTACTTGTCCGCCCCGTCGCACAGGATGGTGACGACCGTGCCGGTCCCGCCGCCGGACTCTATCTCCCTGGCGACCTGGAGCGCCGTGGCGACGGCAGCACCCGCGGAGATGCCGATGAGGATGCCCTCCTCGCGCGCCACGCGTTTGACCATCGCGTAGGCGTCCTCGGTGGGGGTCGCCCGGTTCTCGTCGGCGATGGTGGGATCGTAGATGGGGGGCACGATCGCACTCCCCATGTGCTTCATACCTTCGAGCCCGTGGAACGGCGAATCCGGCTCGAACGAGACGACCCTTATCTCCGGGTTGAGCTCTTTGAGGCGCGTGGCGGTGCCGACGAAGGTGCCGCTCGTGCCAAGGCCTGCGACGAAGTGCGTGACCTCGCCTTCCGTCTGCTCCCAGATCTCGGGCGCCGTGCTCTCGTAGTGGGACCTCGGATTGGCCGGGTTGGAGTACTGGTCGGGGTAGAAGTACCGCTCGGGGTCCTCGGCGTAGAGCCGCCGCGCCTCGCGGATGGCCCCATCCGAGCCCTCGCCGGGGTCCGTCAAGACGAAATCCACGCCGTACGCCTTGAGGATCTTCTTGCGCTCCTCGCTGGCGTTCTTGGGCATGCAGAGCTTCACCTTGTAGCCGAGGGACGCCCCGATCCAGGCGTATGCGATGCCCGTGTTGCCGCTGGTCGCGTCCAGGATGGTCTTCTGCGGCGTTAGCGCGCCGCTTCTCTCGCCGTCCCGGATCATCCACAGCGCGGGCCTGTCTTTGACGGACCCGCCGGGGTTGTACCACTCGGCCTTGCCCAGGATCCTAACCCCCGATACCTCGGCCGAGATGGCCGCCAACTCGAGCAGCGGCGTCCCCCCGACGAGCCCCGTAACGCCCGTCCCTGTCCCTCTATTAATCCGAGTAATCATGTCGGGATTAATTATACAGCGCGCAGGTTCCGCGTCCAGAAAAGATGAACCTTCACGAAGAAAAGTAGCCGGGCGGCCAAGATAACGGCCTACCCGGCTATGGTTGGTGCGTTGGGCGGCATTATAGGGAAGGCCATGTTACGAATCCATAGCGAAACGACAAATTATCCTAAAGCGTCGAGAATTTCGGGCAGGTTTCTGCGGCGGCAGGTGAAGATGGGGGTGTCCAGCTCGGTGTAGGAGGAGGCCTCGCTCTCGCGCAGCTCCATCATTAGGTCCTGGAACTTCTCGGGGCCCTCGGCCTCGAACGACAGGATGAACTCGTAGTCGTCGATGCCGAAGCAGTAGGCGGTGTTGTTCTTCACCGGGTAGTGCTTGCG
>CAXTDD010000337.1:0-4099 GCA_964242955.1 uncultured Rubrobacteraceae bacterium
GAGGATGCGCGGTATGACCGTTTTCGCCAGGTTCGAGGAGGCCCCCGATCTGGGGGGGCTCTCGCTGGACGAGTTGCGGGAAGAGGGACGGGAGGGGCCGTACGAGAAGGCGACCATGCTTGCGGCCCGGCGGGCCGTGGAGCAGATAGACCGCATCCGGTCGGAGAAAGCGGGGGTCGCCGCCATGAGTTAGCCGGGCGCATCGGGGTTGTGGGAAAGGGTCGTTGAAAACGGGAGGAGAATTCATGCAAGACATGTTCTTCGCGCTGCTGCAGGAAGAAGGGCAGACGGCCGATGCCGGGGGCTTCTTCGGGGCATTGGGCAGGGCGGCCGAGTGGTTTATCGGGCTGTTTCAGGCGGGGGCCGACACGTTCGTCGGGTTCGTGACGGGGATCATTCCGCTCTTGATCATCTTGTTGACCGCGTTCTATACGTTGACCAACTTGATCGGGCAGGACCGGGTGCAGCGGGCGGCGCGGTTCGCCGCCGGCAACATCATCACGCGGTACTCGCTGCTGCCGCTCATGGCGGTCTTCTTTTTGACCAACCCGATGGCCTACACCTTCGGGACGTTCCTGGAGGAGAAGTACAAGCCGGCGTTCTACGACTCGGCGGTCTCGTTCGTGCACCCGCCGCTCGGGCTCTTCCCGCACGTCAACGCGGGGGAGTTGTTCGTGTGGCTGGGCGTTGCCGAGGGGATAAGGCGGCTGGATCTGCCGCTCGGGGATCTGGCGGTCAGGTACCTGCTCGCGGGGCTGGTCGTGATCTTTATCCGCGGGCTTCTCACGCAGTACATAACCCAGTTCCTGGCCCGGCGCCAGGGCGTCGAGTTGTAGGGGGGCGGTCGTGCAGAGCAAAGAGTTCCGGGCCGTCAGGGTCGAGCGCGGTTCCCAGGGTTGGGGCGGGCCGCTCGTCATCGAGCCCACGGCCGAGAAGAACAAGATCATGGCCGTCACCGGCGGCGGCATCCCGGAGCTGGCCTACAAGCTGGCCGAGATGACGGGAGCCGAGGCCGTGGACGGCTTCCGCGCGCCGCCGCCCGAGAGCGAGGTCGCCGCGGTGGTCATAGACTGCGGCGGGACGGCCCGCTGCGGCGTCTACCCGCGCAAGCGCGTCCCGACGATCAACGTCACCCCCGTTGGGGCGGCCGGTCCGCTGGCGCAATACATCACAGAGGACATCTACGTCTCCGGCGTGCGCCCGGACAACCTGAGCCCGGCCGATGGCTCCGAGGCCGCGGCCACCGACGGGGGCGCCCAGACAGGGCCGTCCAGCCCGTTCGAGTCCGCCACTTCCGGCGAAGGTCCCACGACGGGCGCCGCGGTGGGGGCCGGAACCGAGCAGGACCAGGCCCGGATGGGCGGCGGTTTCACCGGCTTTATCGCCAAGTTCGGGAGGGCGATCGGAGGGGTCGTCGGTATCCTGTTCCAGAGCGGGCGGCAAGCCATAGACACGGTCATAAGGAACGTGCTGCCGTTCATAGCCTTCGTTACGCTGTTGATCGGGCTCATCAATGCCACGGGGCTCGGGAACCTGATCGCCAACACGCTCTCGCCGTTGGCGGGGAGTTTGGCGGGGCTCTTGCTGCTCTCCGTGATAGTCGGGCTGCCGTTCCTCTCGCCGGTGCTCGGTCCCGGGGCCGTCATCGCGCAGGTCATAGGTGTCCTCATAGGGGACCAGATCGGGCGTGGGGCCATAGACCCGTCCTTCGCCCTGCCGGCGCTCTTCGCGTACAACGTGCAGGTTGGCTGCGACTTCGTGCCGGTCGGGTTGGCCCTCGGCGAGGCGAAGCCCAAGACCATCGAGGTCGGGGTCCCCGCGGTGCTGTTCAGCCGCCAGATCACGGGCCCGCTCGCCGTGATCATCGGGTTCTTGTTCAGCATCGGGCTCTACCAGTAAGGAGGAGACGACGTGGAACCCATATACGTGACGGAGGTAAGGGAGATCGGGCCCGAGGTGCCGGAGTTTCTGGAAGGGGGGTACCTCGTCCTGTTCCAGATGGGCGTTCCGGCGGAGCTCGCGGAGATGGCCGTGCTGCACGAAGTCGGCCACATGCGCCCGGAACCGCCCGAGCCCGGGGACGTGCTCGCCATCGGCGAGAGCCAGTTCCGCATAACGGCCGTCGGCACCAAGGCCTGGCAGAACGTCGGGGAGCTGGGCCACGCGGTCTTCGTGTTCAACGGCGCCGGGGAGCCCGAGATGCCGGGCCAGATCTGCCTCGAAGAGGGCGGAACGGAGGGTTTGGGCGGCACGCTCCAACCCGGCACCCGCCTGGAGATAAAGGCCGGCGTCGAGGCGCCCGTCAGATGAGAAAGGAACGCGCGTGAGTCTGAGGAGCAGGCTGGAGGATCTGGAGAGGGCCGCAACACCCATCCGGATCGGGCTCGTCGGCGCCGGGCAGATGGGCCGGGGCTTTATAGCCCAGGTCGCCGGCATCCCCGGCATGGAGACCGTGGCCGTCGCCGACGTCGACCCCGAACGCGGCCTCGGAGCGTTCCGCGAGGCTGGCCTTGATCCCATCGAAGGCCTGAACGGTAGCGTCGGACGTCCCGCCGTAACGGCGGACGCCGGGGAGCTTGCCCGTTCAGGGGCCGTGGACGTGGTAGTGGAGGCGACCGGCGTCACGGAGGTCGGGGCGAGGGTGGCCTACGAGGCCATCCAGGAGGGCAAGCACGTCGTGATGCTCAACGCCGAGACCGACGCCACGGTCGGGGCGTTGCTCGCCCGGATGGCGAAGAGCGCCGGGGTGGTCTACACGGGCTCGGCCGGGGACGAGCCGGCCGCGATCATGGAGCTCTACGACTTCGCCCGCTCGATGGGCTTCGAGGTCGTGGCCGTCGGAAAGGGCAAGAACAACCCGCTCGACCCGACCGCCAACCCCGAGTCGGTCGCCGAAGAGGCCGCCCGAAAGCACATGAACCCGAAGATGCTCGCCGCCTTCGTGGACGGCACCAAGACGATGGTCGAGATGGCGACGGTAGCCAACGCCATAGGCTTCGTCCCCGACGTCCCCGGGATGCACGGCCCCGCCGAGACCGACCCGAAGAAGCTCGGCCAGGTGTTCAGCCTACGGGAGGAGGGCGGCATCCTCTCCAAATACTCCACCGTGGATTACGTGCGCGGCGTAGCGCCCGGCGTCTTCGTCGTGGTCCGCTCCCAGGACGGGCCCGTGCGCGAGACCATGGAGTACCTCGGCATGGGTACGGGCCCGAACCACGTCTTCTACCGGCCCTACCACCTCACCAGCCTGGAGACCCCGCTCTCCGTGGCGCGGGCCGCGATCTACGGCGAGCCCGGCATAGTCTCCCGTACCACGCCGATGGCCGAGGTCGTAACCGTCGCGAAGCGGGACCTCGACGCCGGCGAGAAGCTCGGCGGCATCGGCGGCCCGGACTACTACGGGACCGTCTACCCGGTCTCCGAGGCCGCGGGGATGCTGCCCCTGGGGCTGGCGGCCGGGGCCAGGACCACGCGTCCCGTGGCGAAGGGCAGCGTGGTATCTCAGGCGGGGGTCGAGGTGGCGGAGGGCTCGTTCGTGGCGAACCTGCGCCAGCTCCAGGACGCGGCCCTCGTAGGCTGAACCGGGCTGCCGTGCTCACCCGTTACCCCGTAGACCACAAGACCCTCTCGGACGAGGACCACCTCATCATGAAGGTCGTCCGGCTCTACTACGAGCACGACCTCACCCAGGCCCAGGTTGCCAAGCGGATGGGGTTCTCGCGGCCCAAGGTCTCAAGGCTCATCTCCGAGGGCAAGAACCGCGGGCTCGTGAAGGTCGAGATCGCCGAGCCAACGGGGGACTTCGTGCCGTCAGAGATCTCTTTGGAGAATCGCTACGGGCTCTCTGAGGCGCTCGTGGTCGCCTCGGCCGAAGATCGCCGGGGCACCGACCTCGCTGCGGGGATGGCCGGCGGGGCCGTCCTCGCCAGGGTCTGCACCCGCGCGACGGTCCTCGGGGTCGCCTGGGGACGGTCCATGCGGGCGCTCGCGGATACGCTGCCGCCGCGGGCTTTTATGTGCAAGAAGATCGTGCCTCTTTTGGGCGGCATGGGGCGGGTGAAGGGGGCTTTGCACTCGAACCAGATCGGCACGACCCTCC
>CAXTDD010000338.1:0-4089 GCA_964242955.1 uncultured Rubrobacteraceae bacterium
GGTCATAGGGTTGTGCTGGTTCGCCATCATCCTCGACGGCTACGACCTGGTCGTCTACGGCGTGGTGGTCCCGCCGCTGCTGGAGTATCAGCGGTGGGATCTCACGCCGGAGGAGGTCGGCCTCCTCGGGGCGTACACGCCCATCGGCGGGCTCCTTGGGGCGCTGCTGGTCGGCACGATCACCGACGTTTTCGGCCGGCGCGTGATGGCCGTCGGGTGCGTCGCGTGGTTCTCGGGGGCGACGGCGTTGTGCGCCGTGGCCCCCTCGCCCGAGCTCTTCGGCCTGTTGCGTTTCCTCGCCGGGCTCGGCCTGGGCGGCCTGATCCCGACGGCGACCGCCCTGATCGCGGAGTACTCCCCGCCCCGGGCCCGCAACCTCGCCTACGCGCTCGCGCTGACCGGCATCCCGCTCGGCGGCATCCTCTCCGCGTTCGGGGGCATACTCCTGATCGGCCCGTTCGGCTGGCGCGTGATGTTCGTTGCCGGGGCGCTGCCCGCCCTGATCTTCCTCCCCCTAGCCTACCGCTACCTGCCGGAATCCGTGGCTTTTCTGAGGGCCCGGGGACGGAGGGCTGAGGCGGAGAGGGCCGTCCGCCGGTTCAAGATACCGCCCGACGCGGCGACCCCGGGGACCGCGGCCGAGGGGGCCGTCTCCGCCGGCAGGTTCGGCGCGCTGAGGAGCCTGTTCTCCCGACGCCACGCCCGGGCGACCCTCGTCTTCTGGGCCGCGAACTTTCTCAGCTCCTTCATCATCTACGGCCTCATCTCCTGGCTGCCCGAGATCATGACCCGCGCCGGCTACGACCTGGATTCGGCGCTGGCCTTCCTGCTGTCGTACAACGTCGGCGCCGCCCTGGGCAGCGTCGCGATCTCCGTGGCCGCCGACAGGTTCGGCTCCAAGCCCGCCATCGTCTTCACCTTTCTGCTGACGGCCGGCTCGATCGCGCTCCTCAGCTTCCAGTGGCCGACGCCGGCCCTGCTGGTCTTCGCCGCCACCGGCGGGGCCGGGGTCGTGACCACCCAGACCATGATCTTAGGCTACGTCTCCAAGGTCTACCCGTCGAGGATGCGGGCCACGGCCCTAGGCTTGTCCATGGGCATCGGCAGGATCGGCGCCGCCATAGCGCCCGCCCTGCTGGGGGTTGTGCTCGGCTCCGGCCTGGGCGTGGGCTGGAACTTCTACGCCATAGCCGTCCCCGGCCTACTCGGCGCCCTCGTGATACTGCTCGTCCCCCGCGCCGCCGACCCCCCGCCTCCCGCGCCTGCCCCAGAGAAAAGGGTGGCCGCCGGCAAGCTATAAACCGTGCCGCGCCGTCTTGCGATACGCGGAACGGTCGAGGACCACGGTCGGCCGGGAGAACAGAACCTTTCGAGGAGGTGGAGAACGTGCAAGCCGCGACCAGCCGGGGCGACCGCAGGGGGACGCGCGGGCTTCCGCCGGCTTCCGGGGTCGCCCCGCTTACGACGACGGTGGGGGTGAGCGCGGTCGGGGGCTAAGGGTCGTTCCGATCCACACTCGGTCCTTTAAAGACAGAGGAGGTTTCACCATGGAAGAGGCATCAACGGGGCCGCGGCGCCTTCTGGAAGACCTGGTTTTGCTGGAGCACGACGACCCCGGCGGTCGGGCGGTGGGCAGGTCCACCAACGCCTACCTCCTGTTGTCGGGGGACAGGGCGCTGGTGGTCGACGCGGCCTTCGCGTACCTGCTGCCGGCGGTCCGTCAGGTCGCGGACCAGGGGTACCCGCCCGCGGGGCTCTTTCTTACCCACCGGCACCTGGCGGGCAACGGCGACCTGTTCAGGGCCTTCGAGCGGGAGTTCGACGCCCCGGTGTTTCTCCATCCCGAGGACGCCGGCCACCCGCAGGCCAGGAGCGCCGGGGTGGACTTCCAGGACCCCACACGGAGCGCGATGCTCTCCGGAGAGTTCGGCCTGCAGGTCGTCCCCTTCGCGGGGCACACGGGGGGCGGCGCGATGCTCTACCGGGAGCGCGACGGGCTCGTCCTGGCCGGGGATTCGGCCATGGGCACCACCAGGCCGCAGGCCGCCGAAGGCCTGGAGCACCTGATCCGCCCGCCGGTCCAGACCAGCGCCGACGACGAACGGCTGCGGCAGAACTGGATCGGCTTCGGGCTCCCGGTCTCGCACGTTGGTCCGTACCACGGCAACGCCTACATCGGCCGCGGCAACGACCTCGCAAAGATCATGCGTCCGTTGACCAGGGACGAGCCCACCGTGGGGATGGACGCCTGAAACGCCAGAACGAGGCGCCGGGGCGTGGGGGTCGGAACACGGGGCCCGTCCGGACGGGCCCCGTGCCGCGGCGCTACGTCGTTATTGAACTTCGCTAAAGGGGATGGCCGTCTCGGGGAACGCTTCGCGCGCGAAGGACGGGTCGCCCCAGCCGCTGTCGGGGTTCTTCGCCGTCCACGCCGCGTACTCGTACATGGCGGCTATCTTCTCGCCCGCCACCTCGAAGACGAAGACGAAGTGGTTGGCGACCTCCTCGCCGCCTAAAGAGCCCTCTACCCGGGCCTCTATTACCACCTGGGGCCCGTTGGCGAAGACCCGTTTGCCTTCGAGGCGCACCCCGTCGACCAGCTCCTCGTGGTGGGTGGAGAACATCTGGCGGGCGATCTCCTTGCCGACGAGCAGCCCCTCCGGGGGGTTCTCCTCTCCGGCCGGGACCGGGATCATGATCCTCACGTCCTCGGTCAGAAGGTCGACAAAGTCGTCCCACCGCCCGAACCCGGCACCCTTCTGTACCGCGTTGAACGCGGCGTGGGCCACCTCGAGCGCCTTCTCGTCTACGGGGGCGACGTGCAGTTGCGTGGTCGTCATGCTCTACCTCCTGGTGGTTGGTTGACCGGGCGGTCTTCGGTGGTCATTCGCGGGGGAGCCGGTCCTTCGCCGGCGCGTGCATCACCCGACCTCTCCGGGTTCCGGGCCCCACCTCAGGACCCGTCCGTAAAGGTGGGCGGCGGCGTGGCCCCCCAGGTGCTGAAGGCGGACGGCAGGTCGGTCCAGACCTTGGTCTCGCCGGCGCCGACGCGCGGCATCTCGGCGGAGAACTCCAGGCGGTTGCCGCCCGGGGCCCAGAAGAACAGGTAGACGTTTCCGCCCACGCTGTGGCGCCCCGGCCCGGCCTCGACCTTGATGCCCGCGGCCGCCAGCCGGTCGGCGGCCTGCTTGAGGTGCTCGAAGGAATCCAGCCGCAACGCGTAGTGGTGCAGCGTCTGGTCCGGGGGGCCGCCGAACATGGCGCCGTCGTGGTGCTGGGAGCCCGCGCGGGTCCAGGCGGCGGCGAGCACCCCGGGCTCCGGGCGCATCTCGTCGGAGACCGAGAAGCCGAAGGCGCCGGTCAGGAACTCGATCATGGCCGGCGGGTCTGGCACCTTGAGCGTGATGTGGTCGAAGTCGTTGGGCGCGATGCCGCGCCGCATCCCGGCCTGTCCGACGTTGAGGTAGGCCGGCCCCGGCTCCCTCACCACCAGCTCGAACTCGTGCCCGCTGGGCGCCCGAAAGCCGAGCGCCCGGGAGACGCCGGGCCTGGGGTCGGTGCTGGGCGCCGCCTCGACCCCGCGCTTCCCAAGCGCCGACCGGTAGAACTCGAGATCCTCCTCGGACTCGGCCTCCAGCCCGACGGTCCTGGCGCCCGTGCCCCCTTCGGTCAGCAGGAGGTCGGTGCGCCCGTCGACGCCGCAGCCGAGGCTCACGGTCCCGTTGTCGCGGCCGGATTCGGCCATGCCGACGACGTCGACGTGGAAGTCGGTCGCGGCCTGGAGGTCGTCCACGGAGAGCTCCGCGTAGGCCACCTGCGTGATCATGATCGTCCTCCTGGCTGTCCGTTTCTGAGGAACCGGACGTGCGCCTCCTCGAACTCCGCGGGTTTCTCCCACTGCGGCCAGTGGCCGGCGCCCTCGATGATCTCTAGCCGGGAGTCCGGGATCCACTCTTCCAAAAGCGCCGCCTCGTCCAGACCGCCGGTCGGGTCGTGGTCGGTCCACAGGAGCAGGGTCGGCGAGTGGATGTTCCGGCACCAGTCGGGCGACCAGGCGTAGGGCTCGCGGTACTTCCAGTCCTGCACGGC
>CAXTDD010000339.1:0-4084 GCA_964242955.1 uncultured Rubrobacteraceae bacterium
GTGGGGTTCGGCCTCCGCAGAAGCCAGGGACTGCCTGCGCGCGCTGGCGCGCCGGGGCCTCGTGGAACCCGACGGCTCGGGACGCTTCGCGCTGCACCCGGTCTTGCACATGCAGGCAGGGGGCATGCTCAGGCGGGCTCCGGACGGGGGGCGCGAGGCGCGGTACCTGCACGCCGAGCACTACCTCGGGGTGCTGAGCTCGGCGGACGTGCTCTTCTCTGCCGGGGGGAAAGCCCGCGCGGCTGGGGCGTCGCTCTTCGACGCCGAGTGGGATAACACCAGGACTGGGCAAGCATGGACGGCCTCCCGCTCTTCCCAGGCGTTGGACGGAGAGCGGGCCGCCCGCCTCGTCAGCGGATACGCCGACGCGGGGTGGCGCTGGCTGGATGCGCGCGTCGGCCTCGAGGAGCGGGCGCGCTGGCAGCAGGACGCGATAGCGGCGGACGACGTGCTTATCGAGGCGGCGGTCTTCGCCGAGGTGGCCGACGAGAACCCCGAGGAGATCCGGCGAACGTTCAGGTCCGCGAAGGCGCGTCACCTGCACCTGCTCGCGAACATGAAGCTCCAATCCGGGCGCCTCGACGAGGCATTCGCGCACGAGCGGGAGGCGCGAGAGATCCAACGCTCCTTGGAGGACGGCCGCGGGGTGAGCCGGCCCCTGAACGGCCTCGGCGCCCTCTACACGCGGACGGGCCAATACGATTTGGCAGAGGAGAGTTACCTGGAGGGCTTGCGCCTCTTGGACGACGAGCACGCCGAGGGGCGAGCTCCCGTGGAGAGGGGCCGCGACCGCGACAGGGCGGCGATCCTGGGCAACCTGGGGACGTTCTATAGGCACAGGGGGAGGCCCGTTGAAGCCGAGGAGGCGATCCATGAGGCCATCTCCGTCTTCCGCGCGATCAGGGACCAGACCCAAGTGGGCATCGCCCTGAACAACCTCGGCGCCCTGCGCTCCGAGCTCCTGGACGACCCGTCTGGGGCACTCAAAGCCTTCCGCGCGGCCCGGAAGATCTTCCGCGACTTGGGAAGACGACAGGACGAGGCGCACTCCATCCTGGCCATCGGTAGGGAGCAAGCGAACGCCAAAGAATTTCGGCGTGCGGAGCGTAGTGCCAAGGAGGTTGTGGATGTGTGCCGCGAGATGGGTGATCGTTCGATGGAAGGTTGGGGGCTGGACGTTCTCGGCGACGCGCGCCTTGGTCTCGGGAACAAGACCGGCGCCAAGGGAGCCTACCTCGAAGAACTCCGCCTCGCCCGGGCGGCGGTGGACAAGCGGCTAGAGGTTATGGCCCTCGGCGGGCTCGGGCGAACGGCCCTCGCTGAAGAGGAACCCGGGGAGGCCCTCCAGTGCTTCGAGGAGGCGCTCGCCGTCGCGCAAGATGTACCGTTGCCACGAATGGAGGGCCGGATGCTACTCGACGTGGCGATAGCTCTCCACACATTAGGCGAACACGAGGCCGCGATCGAGAAAGCCGAGAAGGCGCTCACGGAGCCGAAGAACCTGAGAGCCACGGATGCCGAGCAGCTGAGAGCCAAGCTGAAAGAGTGGCGCGATGGCCGAGGGAATGCCGCTTCCTAACTGCTGACGGGTTAGCTGGTCCGATCGAACTCGTCGCGACCAGGAAGCGACGTTTTGAGCGCTTGCCAAAAGCCATCTCCTGCAAGGGCCGTTGTTTGCCGCGGCTATCCGTCCACGAGTCGCCTGAGAAGGGCCTCGTCCCTCGCCACGAGCAGGTTGTACCGGCGGACCGCGACTGTTCGATTCGCCCGCCGGACGGTCTCCCCGTCCACCCGCGCGACCTCCATCTTGGTGCCTTACCCTTCGGCGACCAGGAGGACGCGCTGGGAGAGGGGCACGATCGTCTGCGCCTCCGGCGACGCGAACCCGTAGCCTGCGAGAGAGAACGGGTTTAGCTCTCCGGGCCAATCGTCGGGTAGTTGAGGCGGCGGACCGGAGCCGAGCACGACTACGGGGTCGTCCGAAGTAACGAACGACGTCTCCTCCGGCGCTACCACGAATGTCCACTCTAGGAGCGTGAGCACGCGCGATATCTGGAGCGTGAGGATCAGCATAGCGGCGATGCGGGCGGCGGCGTTGGACTCGACGCGGTATCCGGGGTTTTGCAGGCCCCTAAAGATGTCCTCGGCCTGCCGTGGGTTATCGGGGTCGTTCCTACCCGATGCTTCGAGTTCCTCCTGTACCGACTCTACGGTCGGGAAGCGGTTCTTCATCATCTGTTTGATGCTGGCGTCCGACACGTCGGCGAAGTAGCGCTCGAAGACCGGGACCCTGAACTTCAGTAACGCCACGAATTGCGCCAGGTGTATCTTGTCCCAGTAGTCGATCGGTTCTCCCGCGTCGAGCTTCCGGATGATCTGCGCCGTGCCGCTTTCCACCATGCCCAGCACGTGCTCGACCGTGAGGTCCATCTCGCCCGTCTCCGTCTCCACGGAGTAGTAGTGCCTCCTGGTCGCCAGGTTCTTCGGGTTGCGGCGCTCGTAGACGGCACGCTCGGCGTCGTGCATCCAGATCCCGCCGTCCCTGCCGAAACCGGCCAGGTAGAACCTCGGGAGGTAGTGTTGCTTCTTGGGTCCCGCCATAACGATCCTTCAGAAGGGTCCCGCCCAGTGATCGTCAGAGTGCCCATTCTACTTCGTGGCCGCAGGCGGGGACCACACGCCATGATCTCCGACCTCTCCGCGAGGGCGCATGCTACCGGCGGGTGGCGGGAGCGGATCATCATCGCCGTCAGGAGGCGAGGCGTGTACTGCGTACACTGGGCCACTCGGGGCGGCGACGTCCTGAGACCTAGGATTTACGAGGAGCGCATCTGCGAAAGAGTCGAGCCCGAACACGAGGGTAGGAAACTGGTCGTAGAGGTCACCTCCGGCGGCTACTTGGTCCACGACGAGCAGGTCCGGCGGTCGAGAGGAGGGGTGGATAAAACTGTTGCCTCAGAGTACACTGTTGCACGTGTTGAGCAACAGTGTACTTTCGGGCAACAACATGGTTTACACGGCGGTGGACGCTTTGGCCAAACGCCTGCCAAAGAACTGGCGGGCGGAGGTGGAACCGCAGCCAGTTGCGAGCGATCAGCGCGCGGATGCCTTAGTCAACATCCGTGCCCCGGATGGGACGCGGGGAATCCTCGTTGTAGAGGAGAAGGGCCGGTTGGAGCCAAAGGACGTGCCGAGGATCGCGGATCAACTGGCGCGCTACGCACGATCGTCCGACGGGGAGCGGGCAGCGCAGGTAGTCGTGGCTCCTTTCCTGAGCTCGCGTGCCCGGGAGCGGCTGGAGGAGCTTGGTGTCGGCTACGTAGACCTGACCGGCAACGTTCGCGTCGCCCTCGATCGCCCGGCGCTCTTTGTTCAGGCGAGCGGCGCCGAGCGTGACCCTCGGCGCGAGGAGCGGCCGGCCCGGACGCTCAAAGGGGCGAAGGCGGGGCGGGTGGTGCGCGCCCTGTGCGACTTCGCACCGCCCGTTGGTGTCCGGGAGCTGGCGGGCAGGGCCGGCATTGACCCGGGGTACGCGTCGAGGGTGCTCACCTTGCTGGAAAAGGAGGCTTTGATCCGTAGGAAGCGCAGGGGGCCGGTCACTGATGTTGATTGGCGGGCACTGATCCGTCGGTGGACCGAGGACTACTCCCTGTTCGGCAGCAACCGCACGGCCACCTTCCTGGAGCCGAGGGGCCTCAGCTCCCTGCTCCGCCGTCTGCGCGACTCGGACCTTCGGTACGCCGCGACCGGTTCCCTAGGCGCGACCAGCGTCGCACCCATCGCCCCCGCCCGACTCGCGATCCTCTTCGTGGACGACGCGGACGACGCCGCCGGAATCCTCGGCCTGCGTCCGGCTGAGGCCGGGGCGAACGTGATCCTGGCAGAGCCGTTCGACCCCGTCGTCTACGAGCGGCGCAGGGAGCACGAAGGGGTCTCCTACGCGGCGCTCAGCCAGAACGCCGCCGACCTGCTCACCAGCCCCGGGCGCGGCCCCAGCGAGGCGGAAGAGCTGATGGACTGGATGGAGGAGAACGAGGGTGCCTGGCGAGAGCATGCCTCCTGACCCGCTGTACGCGCTCGCCCG
>CAXTDD010000340.1:0-4064 GCA_964242955.1 uncultured Rubrobacteraceae bacterium
GCATCGCCATCACGGGCAAGACCGCGACCAGCCGCACCAGGGTGAGCTGGTTGGCCAACGTCATGCGGTCTCCCTTGTCTGCGGGTTGCGGCCCAAGATCCTGCCTTCGTCGGGGACGGGTTCGGTTGCGTCCCCGACGGTTAACGTAGCACCTCCGGGGCGACGGCTCAAGCCGGAAGCTACTCCTTGGAGGTACCCCGGGTCTGGGTAACGGCCGGACGCAGGATCGCGCCGAGGACCCAGTCGGCCGCTATGCGGGCCCTGCTCTGCGGGCTGTTCAGGCGCACGAGGTAGGCCATCCGCCAGAACAGGGCCGCGATCAGGCCCGTAAACCGTACACCCATCACCTCGTTGACGGCGAAGTCGCTTCCGAGCTCGACGAGCTGGCCCAGCGGCTTGTACTCGAACTCTTCGAGATCGCTGTTGCCGTCTATCGTCTTGATGACGTTGCGGGCGACGACGTGGCCCTGCTGGATCGCGGCCTGCGCGGTCGGGGGCACGATCTTGCCGTCCCCCTGCCGCTTGTCCGCGACCGCGGCGCAGTCGCCGATGGCCCAGACGTTGTCGTGGCCTTCCACGCGCAGGCGGCCGTCCACCTTGATACCCGTCCGCTCGTCGTAGGGCAGGCCGATGTCCGTGATCGTCTGGTTCGGGCGGTTACCGGCCGTCCATATCACGTTCTCCGACGCGATGGTCTCACCGCCCTTGAGCTTGACGCAGTTCTCGGTGATCTCCTCGGCCATCGCGCTCGTCTTCACGTCGATGCGCTCGTTGACGAGCCGGGTCCGGGCGGCCTTCTGGAGCGCGGGGTCAAGTTCCTGCAGGATGTTCGGCAACCCTTCGAGCAAGAAGATCCTGACGCGGTTCGGGTCGATGTTCGGGTAGTCGGGGGCCAGGCTCTCGTGGACGAGGCCGTGGATCTCGGAGGCAGTCTCGACCCCCGTCGCCCCGCCGCCGATCACGACGAACGTCAGCTTGGACTCGGGCACCTCGCCCCTGATGAGGGAGACCTCCTCGAACCGTTCTATGACCCGGTTGCGGATGCGCTCGGCGTCCTCAACACCCCGCATCGTGAGGCTGTGCTCCTCCACGCCCGGTATCCCGAAGAAGTTGGGCTGCCCGCCGAGCGAGATGATGAGGTGGTCGAACGGGAACTCGAGCCCATCACCCGCCGTAACCGTCTTGCGCTCGTAGTTGACGGCCGTGACCTCCGCCCGCCTGAAGCTGGCCCCGGAGGTGATGAGCGCCCGCCTCAAGGGCTGCGCCACATTGCGGGCGTCGATGTCGCTGCTGACGATGCCCGGCACCATCGGCCAGAACGTAAAGAAGTTGTCCCGCGCTATGACGAGGACACCGACGTCGTCGCGGTCCCCGACGAGCTTGCACAGGTCCGTGGCGGCCGTGTACCCGCCGAACCCGCCGCCCACCACGAGCACCTTGTTCTCGAAATCCCCATAGGGCGGCTTCTCCCACGGCGCGTACCGCGGTGTCGGGTTCAACGCCCGCTTGAGGGCCACCATCCCAAAGGCCAGACCGCCCAGGGCCAGACCACCCTTCGCCAATCCGTTCACGCGAGCCTCCCAAACATTTGCCATCCGCCGGCCACGACCAGGGCCGAGGGGACCCGTGATCTTTTCCCTATCTTACCTAACTCGGGCCGCTAACTAAACCGTAGGATTCTAGCTGTTAGCTTTTGGCCTTTAACTGTTAGCCAGTCGTTTCGGGGCGGTGGCTTGTCCCCTCTTCGTGCCTCTACAGGCGAACCCGATCGGGCGGCGGTCTTCACCAAGGCGATGCTCCGGTCGCAGAAAAGCTAACGGCTAAGAGCTAACCGCTAACTGCTACACATACGGTCCTCTGACGGGGGCCGTCGAACTCGGCGAGAAAGACGCCCTGCCAGCGGCCCAGGTCCGGCTCCCCGTCCCGCACGAGCAGGGTCTGGGACTGGCCGAAGAGGCTGGTCAGGAAGTGCGAGTCGCTGTTGCCTTCCATGTGCTCGAAGCGGACGTCGAGGGCGCCCAGGAAAGCCCGGCAGGCGGCGGCGAGGTCCGCCGGGACGTCCCTGTCGTAGTCTTCGTTTACCGTGACGGCCGCCGTGGTATGGGTGGAAGATATTACGCAAAGGCCCTCCTGGACGCCGGCCTCCCTTACCGCCCGCTTCACCTCGTCCGTGATGCTGACTAGTTGGTAGCGCTCTTCGGTGCCCACGCCCACTTCCGAAATATTCATACAAGGCTCCCCGGCTAGATGTTAGTCGCGATGTACGGGGTTCAGTTCCCGTTCTGGCGTTCACGAAAACGGCGCGGGCACGGTCCACGGCGGAGAATCGTTCACGGGCCGATCTCACCCGGTAGGTCCGCGACGCTGTCCAACACGAGGTCCGCGTCAGCGGAATCCGTACCAGGCCTCCACTTTCCCGTCCTTACCTGCACGGCCTCGAGTCCGGCCCGCTTCGCGCCCGCCACGTCCGATTCGGGATCGTCGCCGACCATCGCCACTTCTTCGGCCTTCAGTCCCATTCCCGCCAGGACGAGGCGAAAAAAGTGCCCCTGTGGTTTGCCGACGACGGTGGCCCGCTTGTTGGACGCGTACTCGAGCGCCGCCACGAAGGGCCCGGCGTCGAGAGAGAGCCCATCCTCCGTCCGCCAATAGCGGTTCTTCTGCAGGGCTATCAGGTCCGCCCCGTCCATCAGGCACCGGAAGGCCGCGTCGAGCCGGGCGTAGGTGAAGCCTTCTGCGAGATCCCCGACCAGCACGTAGTCGGGCCGGTCCTCGGTTAGTTTCACGCCGTCCAGGTCTTCCAGCAGCGATTCGTCCACGAGCGGGAGACAGCTCCTGGCCCCGATCAGGGCAGACGCGGCCCCGGCGGGAGTGAGGATCTCACCTTCTTTCGGCCGGAAGCCCAGGCTCCTCATGGTCTCGGCGACGGCGCGGCGGGGCTTGCGGGTGGTGTTGGTGACGTAACGGATCACAAAGCCGGCCTCTTCGAGGCGCCGCACCGCCTCGGGTGCGCCGGGCACGGGCTCACCGCCGACGTAGAGGGTCCCGTCCAGATCCAGCAGCAAACCCCTGATCCTCATGACCACATGATACCGCCGGCCACGGACCCGCGGCCTCTAGATGTCCTCTTCTACGGCCGGTTTGTTGTCGATGGACTCCCAGAGGTACAGGCTCGCCAGCGTCCTCTGGGGACGCCACGGTTGGGCCAACTCGTGCAACTCGTCAGGGCTCGGAGCCTCGGGCAGCCCGTAGGCTCTCTCCACCGCCCGGCGAATGCCGAGGTCGCCCACCGGCAGGACGTCCTCCCGGCCGAGGTGGAAGATGAGGAACATGTCGGCGCTCCACCGGCCCAGGCCTTTGACGGCGACGATGCGTTCTACAACCTCTTCGTCGGGCAGATCGTGGAGGGCGCCGAGGTCCAGTGACCCAGAGAGAACGCGGTCGGCGAGATCGCGGAGGTACTTTATCTTGGGCCCGGAGAGGCCGACGGCGCGCAACGCCTCGTCGTCCGCGGCGACGAGCTCCCCGGGTGTCGGCGGGCGGTCGCCGAAGGTGGCGGCGAGCCGGTCGTAGATGCTGCGGGCCGCCTTCGTGGAGATCTGCTGCCCCACGATGGTCCGCACGAGCGCCCCGTAGGCGTCGTCCGGGCGCCCGCGGCGGCGCTGCTCGAAGCCGAGCGGTCCGACCCGGCGGACGATGCCCTCCATCACCGCGTCGCCGCAGCGGAGGAGGTGGCTTGTGCCGGCGTCCTCGTCCGAGACGTCCTTCAGGTTAGCGGCCGAAGAAGAGTTTGGCGGCCGGGCTCATCATCTCCGGGTTCCACATCGGGTCGAAGGTGAGCTGGGAGTTCACGGTCTCGACGCCCTCGATGGCGAGCGCCTCGGTCTCGACCTGCTCCTGGATCATGTCTCCCACGGGGCACATCGGGCTCGTGAGGCTGAAGGTGACGTCGACGTGGCGGCCCTCCTCGTGCACGCCGACGTCGTAGATCAGGCCTAGCTCCACGAGGTCCATCCCGATCTCCGGGTCTATCACGTTCCTGAGCTGGTCCCGCACGCGCTCCT
>CAXTDD010000341.1:0-569 GCA_964242955.1 uncultured Rubrobacteraceae bacterium
GCACAGGTACCACCGCGGGGAAGAGCCGCCCGTCGTTCTCTAGGACGGGCCGCGAGAACGGGATGGAGGCGTAAGGGTGCACGGAACGTACGGTATGAGGCCGGTAGATCGCCGGACGGTCCACGTCGGGCGCTCGGCGAGGAGGTTCCCACTGGGGTTCGCGCCGGTCCTGATCGTCCTCGGGTTCCTGACGCTGGCGTCGGCGGGTCCCTACTTCCCGTTCTTCCCACTCGTACCGCTGTTTTTCGTGCTGATCTTCTTCGCAGCGCCGGCGATGGGACGCTCCGCCTCGCGCGGCGTGGGCTCGCGCGAGGCGCCACAGGTGAGCCTGGTCAGCGACGACGGGGAGAAGGAGTTGCTCCGCGCGCTGGAGCGCAACGAGGAGATCACCGCCGCCCGCGCCGCATTGGAGACCACCTTGAGCGTCTCGGAAGCGGAGAAGATGCTGACGAAGCTGGCCGGTGGCGGCCACGTGGAAGTCCGCGCCAGGGATGGGCATCTCACCTACGCCCTGCGCCCCGCCGACCGTCGCGAGGCCCGGCCAGACCATCCTCGGCGCCTTCAAGTTC
>CAXTDD010000341.1:579-4060 GCA_964242955.1 uncultured Rubrobacteraceae bacterium
CCACACACCCCGCGCCCCCTCCATGTCCCTGCGCCGGGCCCCCGCGATTTCCCGTCCCCCGAAACAACTCGTCTTTCCGGATCCCCGCGAGACGACGAGGCGTAGCCCGGCGTCCCGCAGGACGGATCGGCGCGGCCGAGGATATTGCTACTTGGCAAGCAAGACGTTCTCCCTAGACTTCCGGTGGGTGTCGGACGAGGAGGAGCGCGTGGGCCGGAGGACGAAGTACGAGCCGGGCACGTTCTGTTGGACGGAACTGTCGACGACGGACCCGGAAGGGGCCAAGGCCTTCTACGGGGACCTGTTCGGTTGGGAAGCGGTGGACATGCCGGCCGGAGAAGCCGGTACATACTCGATGCTGAGGGTGAGTGGCGATGACGTCTGCGCGCTCTACGAGCTGGAGCCCGAGCGGCGCGAGATGGGCATCCCGTCCCACTGGCTCTCTCACGTCAGCGTGGAAGATGCCGATGCGACCGCCGCCAGGGCCGAAGAGCTGGGCGGAACGGCGTTCGGCGGGGCGTTCGACGTTATGGACGCGGGACGGATGGCCGTCATTCGGGACCCGGCAGGGGCGGTGCTCGCGGCTTGGGAGCCGGGGGCGCACGTCGGTGCGCGGCGGGTCAACGACGTGGGCTGCATGACCTGGAACGAGTTGCAGAGCCGCGAGCCGGAAGAGGCGGCCTCTTTCTACGCCGGCCTCTTCGGCTGGGAGACCGAGCCGCACGAGTACGAAGGGAGGGTGGCCTACGTCTCGATCCGGAACGCCGGCCGGAAGAACGGTGGGATCATGCCGATGTCCGAGGCGCACGGCGACGCGCCGTCCCACTGGCTAGCGTACTTCACGGTGGCCTCCTGCGACGCCGCCGTCGCGAGGGCCCGGGAGCTCGGCGGCGGGGCGTTGGCCGGTCCGATAGACCTCCCGCAGCAGCCGGGCCGCATCGCGGTCGTCCATGACCCCCAGGACACCGCCTTCTGCATCTTGGAGGGCGAAATGGACGACTAGCGACTCGCTTCGCGAACCGCGCTTTTAGCTTTCGGCGGTCAGCTATCAGCTCTTTCCGTGAACGTTTCTTCTGCATCCCGGTGCCTGATGCGGTATACCGGAACCGCAGGAAGTATACGGAAAGAGGGATGATGACGGAGAGCAATGGCGCGGGTCGCGTGGAGGTTGCGACGCTCGGTGGCGGGTGCTTCTGGTGCACGGAGGCGATCTACCTCGAGGTGCGGGGTGTGGAGAAGGTCGAGTCCGGTTACTCGGGCGGGCACGTGCCCAACCCGACCTACCGGCAGGTGTGCAGCGAGACGACGGGGCACGCGGAGGCCGTTCAGGTAACGTTCGACCCCGGGGTGGTCTCGTACCGTGAGATCCTGGAGGTCTTCTTCGCCACCCACGACCCGACGACCCTCAACCGCCAGGGCGCCGACGTCGGGACGCAGTACCGCTCGGCCGTCTTCTACCACGACGAGGAGCAGAGGGAGGTCACCGAAGCCGTGATCTCCGACCTGGAAGCCCAGGGTCTCTGGAACAACCCCATCGTCACCGAGGTCGTCCCGTTCGACGAGTTCTACGTGGCCGAGGACTACCACCAGAACTACTTCGCCAGCAACGGCTACCAGCCCTACTGTCAGGTCATCATCGCCCCGAAGGTCGCGAAGTTCCGCAAGGAGCACCTGGATAGGTTGAAGGCCTAGAGGCTTCAGGCATCAGGTTTCAGGGGACGGGTTAGGCAGGACGCTGCGGGGGTGAAGAGGCTCTTGCTCGTCCTGTTGGTCCTCTCCCTCGGCTCGTGCGGGGCCCAGCCTACGCCGCCTCAAGACAGCGCTGGTGAGGGCGCTGAGCGTGAACGGGACGCCGAGCGGGCGGCTGTGGGAGAGACCACGGTTCGGCCGGCGCCGAAGAAAACGGACACATATCCGAAAAAACCGTCTCGGGAAGCCAATCGCGGGGATCGACAGAAAGATGGCGGTTCGGGGCTGGCTTTGCGGGATGGGCCGGCAACAACTAGTACGGTTTCGCGGGCGGCCGTCGGGACCAACGGGATGGTTAGCACGGCGCACCCGCTCGCTACTCGGGCCGGGGTGGAGGTCCTGGAGGACGGCGGCAACGCGTTTGATGCGGCCGTCGCCGTCGGGGCGGCCCTGAACGTCGTCGAGCCGATGATGAGCGGTGTCGGCGGGTACGGGGCCACGGTCGTCTACGACGCGGAAAAGGGAGAGACCCGTTATCTGGAGACCGGCAGCGAGACGCCGGCCTCCCTCGACCCGTCCATCTTTCGCCCGCCTACCCCGAACTACCAGGAGAACCGTTGCGGCGGGCCCGTCGTCTCCACACCCGGCAACCTCAACGCGTGGGAGCTGATGTGGGAGGAGTACGGCGAGGAGGATTGGTCCAGGCTCTTTGAGCCTGCCGTGCGCTACGCGGAGGACGGTTACGTCATCCAGGAGGAGACGGCCGGTTGGATCGGCTCGGAGTACTCCGCGTTCCCCGAGCACGCCCAGGAGATCTACGGCAACAACGGCGTCCCTTTGCGGACCGGCGAACGTCTCGTGCAGAGAGACCTCGCCGGTTCCCTGCGGACCATCGCCGAAGACGGGGCCGGCGCGATCTACGCCGGCGACCTCGGCCGGGCGATGGTCTCCGAAGCCCGGCAAAACGGCGGCTTCCTGACGGAGCAGGACCTGCGGGAGAACCGGGCCCGGTGGCGGGAGACCGTAGGCGCGGACTACAGGGGCGACAGGGTCGTCACGGCCGGGCCGCCGGCGACCGCGTGGGGCGCGCTCGTCCGGCTCGGCACGATGGGCGAACTAGACCCGGCCTCCCTCGGCCAAAACAGCGCCCCCTACGTTCACGCCCTCACCGAGATCTCCAAGAACTCCTTCAATCAGACCTCCCGCTACGCTGCGGACCCGCCGCTCGACCGGCTACTCTCGGAGGGTTACCTCCAGCAGCAGGCCGCCACCGTTGACTTCTCCGACGCCGGCCCGATCGAATCGCCAATAACGTCCGACTCGGCCACCAGTTGCTCCCCGACCGGCTACGTCCCCACGACGGACGCCGCGGCCTCCGCGTCGGCCTCGGCCAGCGCCCAGGCGAGCGTCGGCCACACGACCCACTTCGTCGTCGCGGACAGCGAAGGGAACGTCGTCTCCTCGACGCAAACTCTCGGCAACGTCTTCGGGAGCAAGCTAATGCCAGAGGGGACCGGGCTCTGGCTCAACGACCAGCTCGCGTGGAGCCGCTTCGAGCCCCAGGGCAACGTCTTCGACGTCTCCCCCGGCCGCCAGACCCTCTACGCGCTGTGCCCGACCATAGTCATGCGCGATGGCAGGCCCGTCACGGCCCTGGGAACGCCCGGCGGTCGGACCATTCCTCAGACCACGACGCAGATGATCACGAACGTAGAGACCTTCGACATGGACGTCCAACAGGCCATAAGCGCCCCCCGCTTCAGCTTCGTCATCCCCGACCTCCTCGGCGTCG
>CAXTDD010000342.1:0-4046 GCA_964242955.1 uncultured Rubrobacteraceae bacterium
GGGACCCACGCCCGCGCGGCCGGCCTCATAGAGTGCCTCCAGAGCCCCCCGACCAGGAGCGGCCACCGGGTCTACTTCCTCCTGGTAGAAGACGAGCGGGGCCTTTTGCAGGCCACCCTCTTCCGTCCGGCGTACAGGAGGTGCGGCGATGTGCTCCACCGCGAGGGCGCTTTCCTGTTGGAAGGCCGGGTCGAGCAGACCACGGCCAGGGGCTTCGCCTTCCTTGTGGACCGCGTGGAGAGCCTGCAAGGGGTCCTCGCCGGGGCCGCGGTGCCGACGCCGCGGGTCACGCCCTCGCCGGGGGCGTTCCTGCGGGCTGGAAGGCGGAACAGAAAGGCCAGTTAGGGCTATCTTGCGCGGAACACGTTCTCGCGGTGCCATCGCAACGACTCGACGTCGGGCCATGACGGCTCCCGAGAAGGACCCAGGATGACCCGCCCTTCGAGGTTGGTCAGGTAACCGGGCAGGTTATCCATCGTTGTTAGCTCACGAGAGGCAGGGATCTCGTAGTCTGAGGACAGTTTCATGAGCCCCTCGTCGAACACCCAGTGGCACATCCGACACAGGGCCATGCCGTTGGCGGGCCGATCGTCTTGCGTCTCACTCCACGGGACGATGTGCGCCGCCGCGACCGCCGTGCGCCCATCGGGGGTGCGCACGCGGATGCCGCACAGGGCGCAGCGATGGCCGTACGCGGTGACGACGGCCCGCCGGAAACCCTGGTCGCGGACGGCGGGCCGGTACGCTTCCTCGACGGGCAGCGTCTCTTCGACCCGGGGAGCTTCGGGACGTTCCAGCAGTTCTTCGCTGTAGATGAAAGCACCGCGGTTGATGGCGCCTTGCTCGAAGACGGGCCGCCTGGTTGCCAACGAGAAGTACGTCTCGATCAACATGCCTCGCAACCTGTCGCGATTCTCCCGCGAGAGCACAATGTCGTAAAGTTTCTCGTTGAGGCGGTCCCCGACGACCTCGTTCCGGAGCTTGGTTAGCGACGTGATCTGCTGGCCGATCCGGGCATCACCGTGCCTCGGCAGCAGCCGCCAGAACCCGTCACCCTGCAGGTGAAAGAAGGGCAGCGCAAGGTTGCCCGGCCGGCCGAACAGTTCCGCGAGATCGTCGGTGATCTCGACGAGGTTCGAGGGGATCTTGCCGGAGTCGAAGAGGTCCAGTACGCATAGGAGCAGAAGCGGCTTGTGCGGCGCCTGGTGCGCCGTGACCCCGGACCATACCTTACGGTTTTTGTTGGTCCGGAGCCGGGCGAACCGTTCCGCGTAGTCGTCTATCCCGTCGCCCATCAACTTGCAAGCATGTTAGCCGCCACGCTTCTTCCCACGCCAGCCTCGGATCGTGTAGAGCTGGCCGCGCTCCATTAGCACCGGCAGCATCCCTAAGCGGAGGAACCGAACGGGTTGAGCAGTCGCGCGCCGGTGCGGGCGACGTCTGAGGTGTTGCGGGTGACGAAGGTCATGTTCCTGACCTTGGCCGTGGCGGCCATCAGGCCGTCGCGAGTGGAGATGGGGTCGGGCACGTTCATCCTCCCCCACTCTTCCGCGGCCTCCCGGTCGATCGGTAGGCTGCGATCAGCGTAACCCCGGTGTAGCTCCGCGAGCCATACCTCCAGATGGCCGGCTTGGATGGGATCTCGCCTCCTGAGACCCTCGATGCCCTGACGAATCTCCCCGATCACCAACACGCTTATGTACAACTCGTCCGTTTCCACCGAGGCCAACCACCGCATCACGCCGGCATTGGCCCTGGACCTCTTGCGCGGCTCGGAGACGACGTTGGTGTCCAGAACGAAGCTCAAGGCCCGCCTGTAAGGTCGATCTCCCTCGGGAAATCGTCTTTTGGACGCTCCGGGATTATGTCGCTCAACCCCTCCGGCGCGCTCATCAGAAACTCCTTGAAGTCCATCTTGCGCCCACCCGCCCGCCGATACTCCTCCGCCGGGACCACCACAACCACCTCCTCCCCGTGCCTCGTAACCACCTGCGGCCCCTCCTCCAGCGTCCGCCGCACCAACTCACTGAACCTCTGCTTGGCCTCCTGCAACTGCCAGGACACGTTCTTGCCCCCTCGTGTTATGTCTAGTCTGTCCAGATTGTAAGGCTGGGCGCCGGAGAGGTCCAGGCGCGCATGGTTCTCCGTATCCGGAGGTTGGCGCCGTCGAGAGCCGGACGTCTAAGATGTTCGAGAATGAGTCGGAGACGCGGAAGGCGGTATCGATGGAAGACCGGACGCAGGAACCCGAGGTGCGGGAGCACCGCTTCGAGGACGACGGCCGCATACCCAACAACCCGACGCTGCCGCTGCTCTTCTACCCGCGGGCGCTGGCCGGGGACGAACAGAACCCTTCGCGCTGCAAGGAACTGCTCGCGGAGAACGGCTGGGGCGGCGCCTGGGTAGACGGCGTCTTCCCCTACCACCACTACCACTCGGTCTCCCACGAAGTGCTCGTCGTAATCGGCGGCCGCGCGAGCATCACCTTCGGCGGGCCCGGGGGGGAGACGGTCGAGGTCGAGGCGGGCGACGCGGTCGTCATCCCGGCGGGCGTGGGGCATTGCAGAGAAAGCTCCGGCGGTGGGTTCTCCGTGATCGGGGCGTACCCGCGCGGGCAGGAGAACTACGACCTGCGCACCGGCGAGGAGGGCGAACGGCCCGGGGTGCTGGAGAACATCCGCAACGTCCCGCCGCCGGAGACGGACCCCCTCTTTGGAGAGGAGGGCCCGCTACTCAGGCGCTGGTCGGTCTAGTCCTCCGAGCGGGTGGGCCCGATCGGGGATCACGCGCACTCGCGGCTCTTCCTTACGCCGCGGGCTTGTTCGAGAAGGGCAGCCGGATCTCGCGGACCTCGACGGGCAAAGCGCGTCGGATCTTCTCGAAGTCCCTGACCTCGTCCTGTCCCACGAGCGTTACCGCCACGCCTTCCTTGCCCGCCCGCGCCGTGCGGCCTATGCGATGGACGTAGGTGTCCACGTCCTCGGGCAGGTCGTAGTTGATGACGTGCGAGACGTCCGGGATGTCGAGCCCGCGCGAGGCGACGTTGGTCGCCACCAAGATGCGGGTCCGGCCCCTGGTGAAGCCTTCGAGCGTCTTGGTGCGCTGCGACTGCGACTTGCCGCCGTGCAGGAGGGCGGCCCTGTAGCCGGCCTTCTCCAACTGGCGGTGCAGCTTGGTGGCGCCGTGCTTGGTGCGGCGGAACACTATCATCGTGGGGTTCTTCTCGGCGTCGATGAGGGCGCGCAGGGCTCGGGTCTTGTCCCGGCCGTCCAGGCGGTAGTAGACCTGCTCGACGGTGTCCACCGTGGGGGCCTCGGACTCGACCGTCAGGTAGCGCGGCGAGCGCATGTGGCGCTTGACCATGCCCCGGATCTCACCCGGCATCGTCGCGGAGAAGAGGGCCGTCTGCCGCCCGTCGGGTGTGTGGGAGAGGATGCGGCCGACGTCGGGGGCGAAGCCCATGTCCAGCATCCGGTCGGCCTCGTCGAGGACGAGGTAACGGACGGAGCTCAACCGCAGCGTGCCGCGCTGGAGGTGGTCCAGGATGCGTCCCGGCGTGCCGACGACGACGGATGTCGCGCGGTCTTTTAGGGCCTTGATCTGGGGCCCGATGCCGACGCCCCCGCACAACACAACCGGACGGACCGGGCTGTACCGGGAGAGGCTCGTGATCTCCGCCGCGGCCTGCGAAGCGAGCTCGCGCGTCGGCACGAGCACGAGCGCCTGCACGCCCCGCGGCTTGCGATCCAGGGCCTCGATCAGGGGTATGGAGAACGCGGCCGTCTTGCCGCTGCCGGTCTGGGCGAGCCCGACGACGTCTTCCCCGTCGAGAAGCTCGGGCATCGCCAGCGCCTGGATGGGCGTCGGGGTCTCCCAGCCCTGGTCGGCGACGGCCTTCCGGGCGTTCTCGGAGATGGGCAAGTCTGTGAAGGAGGTCGTCTGGACCTCGTGTAGCGTGGTTGACATAGGTGTTGCGGTTCCTCTCTCTCGTTGGGCAGTGGTCGCCACAATAAGGAGCGTACGTCGTGGGCTACCGCTCAACGTGA
>CAXTDD010000343.1:0-4043 GCA_964242955.1 uncultured Rubrobacteraceae bacterium
GCCCCGGCCCCCCGCCCCCCCTCCCCCGCTCCGGCCGCCCCCCACGCGCCACGACCGGGACGGCGTGGTCCCGATTCGGTGTCCCCTACCCTTACGACCTCTCGCGGAGGCCCTCAGGAGCGATCCTCGCGCCCCGTTTCTGGACTTGTACGCTCTTCCTCGGCGCCCGAGCGTCGCCTCCCCCGCCGGGATCCCACCGGATGCGTAAGAAGGCGGCGCTTGCTACGGAGTGTTGCTTGCGATTGCAAACGGCGGCATGGCGCCGCCTCTACTTTGCCCGTGGTGGCACGGACCCTCCCTTTATCCCTACTACGACAACCCGTAACGAACTTCCAGCATCAGTACACCCTCCTCCGAGCGCCATGGCCCGTGAGGCATCCCCGGAGGACGGCAAGCGTACATGCCGGCCTTAAAGGTTTTGTCGAGTTGCAGGTCAGTAAGGTCGCCTCTCAGGATGAACACTTCTTCCCAAAAGTCGTGCGTAACGGTCCCGTTGGGACTGGTGTCCACGCCGGGTTCGAAGCGCAGCAGGCCCGTGTAGTCGCCGGTTGCGGGGTCCTCGGACAGGGTCTGCGCCCGGATCCCTTCCGCCGCTCCTGCCGCGCGACGCCACTCGCCTTGCGGGTGATGAAACTCGTATTCTGGTTTGGGCACGAGCACTGCTTCCTATGGGTTGGCACGGCGCATTGCAAGTTCTACTCTACTTAGATGTTCAAAGCGCGGACCCGGTAGTGCAGGTCGATGGACCGCCCGAGTACGGGGTCAGCCAGCTCGGCCCAGAACCTATCCGCGCCCCGGATGCCGCCCCTGGCAGGTACGGTTCCGGTGAGGAGGGCAAATTCCTTGACCGGGTGCAGGGCGCGAAGTTTCTCCAGGATCACCGCGGGAGGTAGCACGTCGGCAGCACCCCCTTCCTGATAGAGTGTGCAAGATCCTTCCTCTTCCTCGATCCAACTACGCAACCGCAGCGCGTCCCAATGATCGGCTACTTCTTCGTAGCGCCAGGCCGCCTCGGCGAAAGGCTTGGGGCACACCTGTTTGGAAAGGTGGATGTCCACCGCCTCGGCCCTGCGGTCCGTGTGATCCGACGCCAAGGTTACGAACGTCTCTCCTCCATCAAAGATGAGGGCGATCTCCGACTCCCCGGAGGTGTCGCCGTGAAGCACGCGGAGGAGCTCGTCCCTAACGATCACGGACGGCGGCAACGGGTAGAAGGCCGGCGCCTCGTTGGGCACGCTAACGCCCTCGTCGCGCAACTCCGCGATATGCATCCGCGCCTTGACGATGTCGCGCCCGGTGAAGCCTGCCACGATGACGGCCTCGGGGTTGAGCTGTACGGTTTCTGCCCCGACCTGGAACTTCAAGAACTACCCCCCTAAACCTTCCTGGGTCCTAGCCGCCTCGTAGTGCTCGTCGATGAGACACAACGGCTACTCAGACTCCTCGCCGCCCGGTAGCCGTAGTCCGCTCTTTTGGTATGCCCGGCGAGCGGCCGGCGACGTCAGCGCAGACATTACCTGGGTGACAAAAGGACGGGTCAGCGTGCCCGGAGAGCGGGCGACACTGAACTCGGTGTAGTGCTGGACTGCCTCAGGAAGCGGTCCGACGATGGTGATGCCGTCGATGAGCATCAGCTCGCTAAGTTGTTGCACGGCCAGGTCCGCCCGCCCCTCGACCACCGCGGACGCCACGAAGCCCTGCTGGATGAGCGTGGCCCGGGCGTTGACCTCGTCCGCGATATCGAGCGTGGCCAGTAGCTGCGCGAAGTACAAGCCGCTCGCCCCCGTCTGGGAGTAGGCGACGGACCTGGCGTTGAGAAGGGTCTCCCTCAGCGCTGCAGGTGTGGAGATGTCCGGCGTGGCCGCTCCCGCCCGCACCGCGACGCCGACGCCGGCGATCGCCACCGGCGTCGCCGTGGCGCGATCGAGGACGTCGTCGTCGCTGAGGTCGTTGATGCCGGCGGTCGTGGCGATGAGAACGTCCGGACGGGCACCGTCGGTGACGATCCGATCCAGCAAGACCGCGGTGGGTGCGAAGGTGATCTCTAGGCGGTCCGCGCCGTCGACGCCGAGCGACGGCAGGATGCTGTCCTCGAGCGCCGCCTGCACCGCAAGGGTGCTGAACAGGATGATCGGTGGCTGGCTGCTCATGAGCGCCTCTCCAACGGCGCGGTCACGGCCGGCCTACCTGCTTCGCGATCCCTTCGGCGCCGCTGGTGTCCGGGGCGTCGAGGCTGGAGGGTAGCGGTTCTAGATGCACCGGGAAAGGCTCAACGGCTCGGCTTTGCATGATGTGGACAAGCCGACGTTGGGTGGTGGAGGCGTGGACGTGCAGGAGCCGCACGAGCCGGTCGCGGTCTTTGTCCCGGACGGCGGCGATGATACGGTCATGCTCCTCGACGTTGTCGGCGAACCGCTCGGTGTGGGTGTTCGGTTCCTCGGCTTCGAGGGTGTACAGGTACACGAGCAGCCGGCGCAGGTGCCTGTGGGTCGACTGGGCGAAGTCGAAGATGAACGGGTTGCCGATCGACCGGTTGAGCCGCAGGTGGAACTGCTCGTTGAGCGCGGTGATGCGGAGGTAGGAACGCTGGTCGACCGCTATGGCGTAGGCCGACTGGATCTCGGCGAGGTCGCCGGCGAGGCGCTCGTCGTCGAGCCTGCACAGCTGCCCCACAACGTTCTCACTCAGCTGGTGCGCCATGACAACGTCGCCGGCCTCTTTGAGGTCTAGCGACCGCACGAAGGTGCCGCCGCGGCCCGGCTTGATTATCAACTTCTCGGCCACCAGGTGGTTGATCGCCTCCCTCGCGGGGGTGCGTCCGAGCTTGAATTCGCGGAGTAGAAGGGCCTCATCCACTCGGCTGCCGGGCGGCAGGGTCAGGTCGATGATCCGAGACCGGATGTGCTCCAATGCGGCATCGGTCGCCGACGCATCGCGTGGGACTGCGGCCTCGTCGCCGGTGTTGGCGGGTCGTTTGGTCGGCACCGTATGGTTCATGTTAGCACTCCCGTCCAGGTTAGATGCTGATCTCACGCTAGTCCCCTCGGGGTTCCAACGAGGCTCGCTCCCGCCGAGGGGGCTCATGGCCGTCCCACGAAGCAGCAGGAACAGCTTGGCGGTCTCCTCGACCTCCTCGGCCACGCCGGCCGCGTCGACAAGGTTCGCCGCGGCCACGATCGGACCATGGTTAGCTAGCAGTAGGGCATGGTAGGTAGCCGCCGTGCGCTCCACGGCAGTGCCCAGGCCAGAATCGCCAGGTCGGTGATAGCCGATTAGCCCCAGCCGTCCGACCCGCATAACGTAGTAAGCGGTCAGCGGGGGCAGGCAGTCGGCCGGGTCAAGGCCGGCCATGCAGGAGACGGCCGTCGCGTGTGTGGAGTGCAGGTGGACCACGGCGCCCGCGCCGCGCCGCGCCCGGTACATGCCGAGGTGCAACGGTACCTCTTTGGTCGGGCGGTCGCCGGAGAGGTGGCGGCCTTCTCCGTCCAGCTTGGACAGCCGGTCCGGGGTGAGCTCATCGAGGGAGCAGCCGGTCGGGGTCAGGAGATAGCCGTCGTGGAGGCGCACGCTCAGGTTGCCGCTGGTGCTCGGGCTTAGCCCACTCCGGTGCAGAGCGGCGCCCGTGGCGCACAATTGGTCCCTGAGCTTTGCCTCTTCGGAGCCCGGGTTCGCGCGCGTCACGGAGCCGTGTCCAGGGCTCGTAGAAAGAAGTCGGCGGCCCCGAAGCCTCCGGACTTTAACGCCAGGGCCACCGGACGCGGCGTGTCCACGGCCACCGTCCACGGCACCCCGGGGCTGATCTCTCCCCCGATCAGGAGGGCGGTGGCGCCGAGCGCGGACACGACGGCTCCGGAGGTCTCGCCGCCGGCCACGACCAATCGACCGACGCCCATCTCCACGAGGCCACGGGCGACGGCGGCGAGGGTCTCTTCGATCCGGACAGCCAGCGACGGCGGCGCGGCCGTGGATTCGTCGAGACCGGTAGCCGCGGCGTAGACCAGCACGGGTCCGGTGGCGAGATGGGCGCTTGCCCACTCCAAGGC
>CAXTDD010000344.1:0-4029 GCA_964242955.1 uncultured Rubrobacteraceae bacterium
GCATAGACGGTGACGCCTTCGAGCTCCCGCACGACGCGCTGGGTCGCAAGTGAGACGGCGCGGACGCTCTCGACCTCGTCGCCCCACCACTCCACCCTGACCGGCGAGCGACGGGTGCTCGGGAAGACATCCACGATGCCGCCGCGTACCGCGAACTCGCCCGGTCGCGAAGCCCGGTCCACCCGCTCGTAGCCCAAAGCCACCAGCCTCTCGAGGGTCTCGTCGAGCTCGATCTCGGTCCCGCCCGCCAGCCCGAGCGGGTCGTAGAGCGGCGTCTTCTCCATGAAAGCCAGCGGCCCCGCGACGACGAGCCTGGCCGAAGAGAAGGCCCCGAGCGCCCGTTGGCGCCGACCCACCCGCGTCACCGCCGGCTCGAACACGTCCCCGAAAGCCACGCCGCGCGAGGGCAGATGAACGACCGGACCCTCCGTAAAGACCGCCGCCTCGCCCGCGTAGCGCTCCGCCGCCTCCTCGCTCGCGGCAAGGAGCAGGGCCAGCCTCCCGGCGTTGGCCGCCAGGTAAGACCGGATCCTACGCGGCGCCCGCAACAGCCTCGTCTGGGTCTTCTCGCTCACCGAAGGATTCTACCCGCTCGCGCCCGGAATCAAGGTGATGACACGCACCCGACGCCCCTTTCTGGCCGGGGGCGACGTCAGCCCGTCTCCGCCCCGCGTTCCATACCTTTGATGGCCTGGACGTACCCCGTTACGCGCTCGTCGAGGTCGAGCGGGTAGACGTAGCCCAGGTCGTCGGCAACCCCGGTCGCCACCCGGCGGAACAGCGCCAGGGTTCGGAAAAGCGCCTCCCAATTCTCCGCGACGGCGGCACCGACGTAGGTGCCTTCCAGCTCTTCCCAAACCTCAGACGGAAGGCGCCTCTTAAGCCCCTTTCCGAGCCAGTGCGCCGGCTGCGACCAGCCGTGATCGAGTTCCATCCTCCACTCCAGCATCCGGCGCAGGTAGACGTGCTTCATGTCGTAGTCCAAGACCCACTTGGCCGGCAAAAGCTCGTCGCGCCACAGGAACTTCGCCACGTACGGGGCGTCGCTGAAGAAGTCGTTGACCCACGTTTGGAAAGCCGCTTCGTCGGGCCGGTTCGGGACGTAGGCCTTGTGGGTCGGCGGGGCCAGACCTGCGGTCAGGCCGTCCTTGTCGAGCAGCACGGCGTAGCCCGCGTCCAGCTCGTCCGTCAGCGTTGGTGCCCCCGTGATCCGGCGCAAAAGGATGACGGGCCAGATCCTGAAGTCGATCTTCAGCCCGTCCGCGTACTGGACGACGTTGCCCGTCTGCTCGATGCCGTGGTCGGGGTCGGGCTCGATCTCGTCCCAGAGCGCGACGAGCACCTCGCCAAAGTCCCCCAGCCAGGACCGGTCAAAAAAGAACACCCTGATGTCTTCGACCACGAGCACGACGTCGTAGTCGGAGAGCGCGTCGACCGGCGCGTTCGGCACCGCGCGGGTGCTGGTCATCAGCATCGCGCGGATCTGGTCCTTCCCGTCGGCCCACCGGATCAGGCGGCGGACGACGTCGTCTTGTGCGTGCCCATCGATCATGGTGACCCCCCACGCGGAATAGCGCGACGCGCAACTTCGATGCCAGGTTACACGACCCGTCCGCGCCCGTGCCGCGCTTCTGAGAGAATGTGCCGTCGTTGCGGTCCGTCGGGAGGGCGAAGCAGTGGGGATAGCCGAAGAGCTGAACAGCCGCGGCGAGGGGGCCTTGCCAGGCCTCGTCGGGTTGGAGATCCTGGACGCCGGAGAAGGCAGCCTCTCCAGCCGACTGGAGCTCAGAGACGAACTCCTCGCCCCGAACGGCTACCTGCACGCCGCGACGGTCGTGGCGCTGGCCGACACCTCCTGCGGCTACGGTACGTTCGTGAACCTGCCCGAGGGGGCGGAAGGCTTCACGACCATAGAGCTCAAGAGCAATTTCCTTGGCACGGCCCGCGAGGGGGTCATCGAATGCGAGGCGCGGCTCGTCCACGGCGGGCGCACCACGCAGGTCTGGGACGCGACCGTGACCGGCGCCGGGAAGACCATCGCGCTCTTCCGCTGCACGCAGATGGTCCTCTACCCCCGCTGACGTCAGGCGCGGCTAGCCGCCCTTGGGTTTCCCGACGTTGACGCCCGTGACGAGGACGACGCTGCAGAGGATTATCGCCAGACCGACAATGGTGCCGACACCGACCGGCTCGCCGAGAAACAGGACGCCGAAGATCAGGCCGAAGACCGGAACGATGAGCGTCACGGTGGAGGTCGAGGTCGGCCCCGCGCTTTCGATGAGGTAGAAGAATAGCAGGTACGCGACGGCGGTCGAGAGGACGGCGAGCGCCAGCACGCACAACGCCGCGGAGAGTGAAGGCGCCTTGCCCGGCAAGTCCGTTGCGGCGACCGGGATCATGATGCCGGCGGCGGCCGTCTGCTGGCCCACGGCGAGGGTCAGCGGCGGGACGCCGGCGAAGGTCTTCTTCGTGAAGACCCCGCCCACGCCGTAGCAGAGGGAGGCACCGAGCACCGCCGCGACGGAGAGCAGGACGACGGAGCTCAGGGGCAAAGGATCCCAGCCCACCAGCACCGCGACCCCGAAGATGCCGAGCAGCACGCCCAGTATCTTCTTTCTCGTCAACGTCTCTCCCAGCCACGCGGCGGCGACAAGCGCCGTGAACATGACGGTCGTCGAGTTCAGGATGGCGGCCAGGGAGGCGGTCAGGTGCACTTCGGACGCCGAGATGAGCGTGAACGGCACCGCCGTGTTGGCAAACCCCACGAACAGGAGCGGTCCCCACAGACCCCGCAGCTTCAGCGCCCGCCGCGCGACCACCGCGAAGAGCGCGAGGGTGAGCGCCGCAAGACCTACGCGCAAGCCCACGAGCACGAAAGGCCCGAAGGCCGGCACGGCGACCCGGATGAACAGGAAAGAGCCGCCCCAGAGCGCGCCGAGCGAGATCAGGGCCGCAAAGTCCTTGGCCGTCAAACCGGCACATCCCGGCTCGTTTCGATCAAGACTCCCCCGCCAGCACGCGCCGCTCGTGCTCCAGCAGCCGCTCCTTGAGGTGCAGCCCGCCGTTGAACCCGCCGAGCGAGCCGTCCGCCGCTATGACCCTGTGGCACGGCACGACCACGGGCAGCCGGTTGGTCGCGTTGGCCCGGCCCACGGCCCTGGCCGCGCCGGGACGGTCGAGCCTGTCCGCGCTCTCCCCGTATGACCGCGTCTCACCCTACGGGATGAGCGTCAGCTCCCGCCACACCGCCTTCTGCCACCCTGACCCGACGAACGCCAACGGCAACCCGAACTCCCGTCGCTCGCCGGCGTAGTACTCCCGCAACTCCTCCCGTGCCGGGGCCGTCCGTCCCTCGTCGCGCAGGACCTGAAACCCTTCGTCCTCCAGCGTTTCTTCCATAGAGCGTTCGCCGTCGCCCTCGACGAAATGGAGGGCAACCAGGGTCCCCTCGCCGTTCACCGCGAAGGCCAGCCCTCCGGCCGGCGACCCGATGGTGTCCGCGTAAACGTTCATGCGACCGTCTCCTCTCGACGTTCTCTCTTCTCCTCGGGCGCGTCCTCGAGGCTCACCCACAGGTGCTGCGCGGCGTAGGACCTCCAGGGGCGCCAGCGCCCGGCCAGCGCCTCCACGCTCCCCGAATCGTCCGGTTGGCCGAGCCGGACGAGCGCCTTCCGAACCCCGAGATCCGTGGGCAAAAAGGCGTCCGGGTCCCCCAGGGCGCGCATGGCGACGTAGGAGGCCGTCCAGGGGCCGATCCCCTCCAGCGACAACAGCCGCCGCCCCGCCTCTTCGCGGTCCGTGCCGGAATCCAGGGTGATCTCGCCCCGCTCCAAAGCCCGCGCCAACCCCACCAACGCCGCGTTCCGGGCCGCCGGCAGGCCGATCTCTCCTGGCTCCAAATCCGCCACGGCACCGGGACCGGGGAACAGATGCGTGAGCGGCCCATCCACCTCCGCGAGGGTTCCCGGCAGCGCCTCGCCGCGGAGGTCCACGAGCCTGCGGGCGAGGGTCCTGGCCCCGGCCACGGAG
>CAXTDD010000345.1:0-4007 GCA_964242955.1 uncultured Rubrobacteraceae bacterium
CGGCGGCAGGCCGTCCGGGGTCTCCCGCGCCGCTTCGGATGAGGCATCGACGAGACGCGCGCCGACCTCCGCGCACCGCCGGTACGCCGCAGCCTGCACCACGGGATCTTCCGTTCCAAGCACCAACACCGATCCGGACGAGACGCTGGCGAGCTTCTCGTGGGAGATCTCCTCGATCGTGTTCCCCAGATACTCGGCGTGATCGAGGCCGACATTGGTCAATACGACCGCCTCCGGTTCGGCCGCCGTGGTCGCGTCGTGGCGGGCGCCGAGGCCGGCTTCGAGCACGGCCCAGGCCATTCCCTCGTCGGCGAACAGTTTGATCCCCGCGGCCGTCAACAACTCGAACTGGGAGGCGGAAACACCGTGCCGGTCCGCAGCCTCGACGGCCTCAGAGACGGCGGCTGCGAACCGCTCCTCCGGGACGAACTCCTCGCCGATCATCATCCGCTCGTTGTAGGAGAGGACGTGCGGCGAGAGGTAAGCGCCCGCGGGCTGCCCGGACTTCGACAGGGCGGCGGAGAGCGCGACCGCCGTGGTCCCCTTGCCGTTCGTCCCGACGACCTGGACGACGCGCAGTTTACGGTGCGGGTCGTCCAGAAGCCTGAGGAGATCTTTGACCCGTTCCAACCCCATGGTGACGCGGCGGCGGCGGTCCAGCTCTTTGCACGCGGCGGCGAAGGAGAGCGCGGGGAGCACGGCGGGGCTAGAGGTAGCCCTGCAGGCGGGCGTTGAGGGTATCGAGCATCCGGCCGTTCGTTTCGAGCTTCTCGCGTTCGGCGGCGACCACGTCGGCCGGCGCGCGCTCGACGAACTTCTCGTTTGCGAGCTTGCCCTCGGCGCGCCTGACCTCCCCCTCGACGCGCGAGATCTCTTTTCGCAGGCGGTCGATCTCACCCCGCCGCAACTCCTCGGTCAAAGAGAGCTCCACCATAACGTCACCCGAGGGCAGCGTTGCACTGGCGTCCCCCGCCAGAACCTCGACCAGCCTGACGTTCGAGAGGCTGGAGAAGACCGCAACGTCCACGTCGTCCCCGGACACCGTGCCTTCGAGCTCGTCGTCCACCCTGGATTCGGCCCTGAAGGACCGCACCGCGGCGACGGCCCCTTTGGTACGGTCCAGGACCTCGACGGCCTCCACGTCTCCGAGCGACGGGTCGTCCACCGGGAACTCCCGGCGTGCCAGCGGCACCTCCTCGCCCATGATGCCGGCCATCTCCTCGGTGGCGAAGGGCATCACCGGGTGCAAGAGCTTGAGGATGCCGACGAAGACCCGCCGCAGAACCTGCTGCGTCGCCGGGGACGGGGCGGCCTTGGCGATCTCGATGTACCAGTCGGCGAACTGGTTCCACGCGAAGCCGTAGACCAGGCGCATCGCCTCGGAGAACTCGCACTCTTCGAGCAGCCGGTCGTACTCCCGGACCGTGCGGTTGAACTCGGAGAGGATCCAACGGTCTGAAACGGACGTTTCTCCGTTTTCTTCGCCTTCTGGGTAGCTGAGGATGAAGCGGGTGGCGTTCCAGAGCTTGGTGACGAAGGCGCGGCCCATCGCGGCCCGTTCGTAAGAGTAGGCGAAGTCTTGCGTTGAGGACTGGTAGAGGAGGCCGAACCGGACGGCGTCCGTGCCGTACTCCTCGAAGAGGTCGAGGGGGTCGATGGTGTTGCCCTTGGACTTGCTCATCTTGGTGCCGTCGGAGGCGAGGACGATGGAGTGGACGTTCACCTTCTCGAACGGGACGTCGCCACGGAAGCGCAGGCCCAGCATGATCATGCGCGCCACCCAGAGGTACATGATCTCGCGCGCCGTGCTGAGCAAACTCGTTGGATAGAAGTACTCCAAATCCGCGTTCTCTTCGGGCCAGCCCAGCGTCGCGAAAGGCCACAGCCCGCTGGAGAACCACGTGTCCAGGATGTCCGGGTCCTGCTCGTACCCCTCGCCCGGCGACTCCTTGGACGCTACGATGTCGCCGTCGGGTCCATACCAGACGGGGATGCGGTGGCCCCACCAGAGTTGGCGGGAGACGTTCCAGTCGTGGATGTTCTCCAGCCAGCGCATCGTCTCCCGGCGCCAGGAGTCGGGGTAGACCGTGATCTCCTTCTTCTCCAGCGCCTCTATGGCGGGCCTGGCGAGCTCCTCCATCGCCACCCACCACTGCTCCGAGAGCCAGGGCTCGATGATGGTCCCGCACCGGTCGCAGTGCCCGACCCTGTGCCTGTACTCCTTGACCTCGCCGAGCAAGCCCCGCCCATCCAGACGCTCCGCCATCGCCTTGCGCGCGTCCATGCGGTCCATGCCGGCGAAGTCCGCCCCGTTCGCGTTGATCGTGCCGTCGGGGTTGAGGACGTTGACCGGGTCCAGGCCGAGCCTCCCGCCGATCTCGAAGTCGTTCGGGTCGTGGGCCGGCGTGACCTTGAGGACGCCGGTGCCGAAGGCGGGGTCCACGTGGTCGTCGGCGTAGACCTCGATCTCCCGCTCCACGAACGGGACCGTGACCCGCCGGCCGACGAGGCTCTTGTACCGGTCGTCGTCGGGATTGACGACGAGTGCGACGTCGCCGAGCATCGTCTCCGGACGGGTGGAGAAGGCCTGGGCGTACTCTTTGCCGTCGGGGCCCGGGCCTTTGCCGTCGGAGAATGGGTAGCGGAGGCCATAGAGTTTACCGTCCGTGTCCTCGTAGTTGACTTCGAGGTCGGAGATGGCCGAGCGGTCGTGGGGGCACCAGTTGACGATGCGGGTGCCGCGGTAGATCAGGCCCGCATTGTATAGCTCGATGAACGCTGTTAATACAGAGTCGACGTATTCATCGTCCATGGTGTAGCGGAGCCTGCGCCAGTCGACCGAGGCGCCCAGGCGCCGGAGCTGACCGAGCATCGTGCCACGCGCCTCGTCGGCGAACTGGCGGCACCGCTCGACGAACTCTTCGCGGCCGACGTCGAAGCGGGACTTGCCCTCCTCGCGCAGGAGCTTGCGTTCGACGACGTTCTGGAGGGCTATGGAGGCGTGGTCCACGCCCGGCAGCCAGAGGGCTTCGTAGCCCTTCATGCGGGCACGGCGGGCGAGGGTGTCCTGGATCGCGCCGTTCAGCGCGTGCCCCATGTGGAGCGCCCCCGTCACGTTCGGTGGGGGCAGCACGATGCAGTAAGGCTCTTTTTCGGGGTCGGGGTCGGCCTCGAAGGCGCCCGTCCGCTCCCACTCCTCGTACAGTCGCGCCTCGACGGCGCGGTGATCGTAGGTTTTTGGTATCCCGGTCTGGCTCAAGGAAGCTTTAGGCTGTCTCTTCTTCGTCGTACGAATACTTCTGCGTCCCGGTCACCAGCGAGGGCTGCACGCCCTCCTTGACCGTGTCCGCGTCCACGACGCACTTGTTGACGTCCGAGCGGCTCGGCAAATCGTACATCGTCGGCAGCAGCGAGGTCTCGAGGATGCTCCGCAACCCGCGGGCCCCCGTGCCGCGCTCCAAGGCCAGCTCCGCGACGGCGGCCAGAGCCTCGTCGGTAAACGAGAGGTCCACCTTGTCGTAGCGGAAGAACTGGCGGAACTGGCGCACCAGGGCGTTCTTCGGCTCCGTCAGGATGCGGACCAGGTCCTCCTGCTCCAGGAGGCGCAGCGTCGAGATCACCGGCAGGCGGCCGACGAACTCCGGGATCAGGCCGTACTTCAGGAGGTCCTCGGGCTGGACGTGCTGCAAGAGGGCGTCGTCCTCTTGCTTCAGGCGCTGGTCCACGTCCGAACCGAAGCCGATGCTCTTCTTGCCGATGCGCTGGCGGATGATCTCCTCCAGCCCCCCGAACGCCCCGCCGCAGACGAACAACACGTTCTTCGTGTCGATCTGCAAGAAGTCCTGGTGCGGATGCTTACGGCCACCCTGCGGCGGAACCGAAGCCACCGTGCCCTCCAGGATCTTCAAGAGCGCCTGCTGCACGCCCTCGCCAGACACGTCGCGCGTGATGGACGGGTTGTCCGACTTGCGGGCGACCTTGTCTATTTCGTCGATGTAGATGATCCC
>CAXTDD010000346.1:0-4006 GCA_964242955.1 uncultured Rubrobacteraceae bacterium
GTGCCAGCCCCCCGCGGCAGCCGAAGTGTCCGCCGGTAGACGCCGCCTTCGTATGCTTCCACCCCCGGAACCGCCCGGTCGCCGAGGAACCTCAGCAGGCCGCCGGCTTCGAAGGGTTCGCGGTACGGGAGGCGGAGGTGGATCCCACCCAGCTCCATACCCTCGGAAGCCCCACCACGCTTCCCCGACCGCCGGAGCTCGCCGGGCGTCGCGCCGAAGACCGTCCGCACGGTCTCGTTGAACTGGCGGATGCTGGAGAAGCCGGCGGCGAAGGCCACCTGCGTGACGGCCAGGCCGGTAGATTCCAGCAGCAGCCGCGCGGTGTGGGCCCGCCGCGTGCGCGCCAGGGCCAGGGGGCCGGCGCCGAGCTCGGCCACGAGGAGGCGGTGCAGGTGACGCCCGGTGTAGCCCAGACGCCGCGCGAGGCCCGAGACGCCCTCGCGGTCCACGACGCCGTCGGAGATCAGGCGCATCGCCCGTCCGGCCACGTCGGCCCGCACGTCCCACTCGGGGGAGCCTGGCACGGCGTCGGGCAGGCACCGTTTGCACGCGCGAAAACCGGCGTACTGGGCGGCCCCGGCGGTCGGGTAGAAGCGCACGTTTGCTCTCTTGGGTGTGACCGCCGGGCAACTCGGGCGGCAGTAGATCCCCGTAGAAGTAACCGCCACGATGAACCACCCGTCGAACCGCCCGTCGCGGCTGCTGACCGCCCTGTACCTGCTGTCGAAGTCTCTTATCATAGACCCGATTGTGCCACCCTTGTCGTCGTATTTCTGGCGGAAATCGGACATGCACGTGGACGGCGCTCCGGTGCGTTGCGGGCTCTCCACTTGGTTATCCGAAGGCCCGGGCCAGCGCGGCGGTGAGGGCGGCGAGGAAGACGGCGATTAGCACCGGGGCGCGCAGCATCAGGGCGATCGCCGCCACCCCGACGCCGAGGGCCTTCTCGTCGAGGACGAGCGCTCCGTCTTCGCCGAAGGTCTCGGTGACCACGAGGGCCGCGAGGAGGGCTGGTGCCAGAAGCGAGATCACGGCTGTCGCCCGCGGCGGGAGCTCCTTTCCTCCGACGAGCACCGGCCCCGAGGCTTTGATGGCCGCGTTCGCCACGGCGACGGCGAGGATCGTGAGCCAGAGCGTCGTCAAGACGTACGCCTCAGGCCGAGAAGCGCCGCCACGCAGGCGGCCACCACGGGCACGCCAGGGGGCACGAGTGGAACGAGCAAGAGGGCCAGCGCCGCGGCGATGAGCGCCACTGCGAGCGCGGACCCGCGGCCGCGCAGCTCTTCCACGAGCAGGACGAGAAAGAAGGCGGGGAAGATGGCGTCGAGGCCGAGCCTCTCCGGGTTCCCGACGAAGTCTCCGCCCAGCACGCCGACGGCCGTGCCCCCGATCCAGGCCGCGACCTGCGGTATCGTGGCGCCGATCATGAACTCCCGGTCGAACCGTCCGCCGCCCCGGCTGGCAAGCGCCCACGAGGCGTCGACCACGGCCTGGCCCTCCAGCGCGCGGCGCAACGGACCGCCCTTGAGGTAGGGCCCGATCGCGACTCCCATCGGCCCGAATCGGGCGTTCAGGAGTATGGCGGCCACGATCGCCGCGAACGGCCCCCCGCCCGAGCCCAGGACGGCCGCCACCGCGAACTGGGCCGAGCCCGAGCAGATCAAGACCGATGACCCGACCGCGGCCAGCGCCCCCCAGCCCAACGAGCCGGCGAGGACCCCGAAAGAGACGCCCAACACGCCCGTCGCCAGCGCGAACGGAAGGGCGGCCCTGGCCCCCGCGTAGTACCGCTCCCGATGGTCGATCCGTTCCACCGTGTCCCCCGTACCTGGTGACCGACTCAAGAAACCTCCCGGCCCATCGCCCGATCTACGGTTCGGCGACGACTTCGTAGTGCTCGACCCCGGGCTCGAAGTCGAGCAGGAACTCTTCGTCCTCAGGATAGTACCGGGCCTTCCCCGGCTCGGAGCCGGCGAAGCCCTCGATCTTCTCCATCGACTCCCAAAAAGACACCGTCAGGAAGTGCGCCCGGCCGTCCTCGATCCTGCGCAGGACATACACACCCCGATTTCCCTCCGTCGCCCGGTAATCGGGCACGCCGGTCTCGTTGAGGGAGTCGAGGTACTCGTCGGACTTCGCCGCGGCGGTCACACCGTGCCAGATCCTCGCGATCATTCCTCCCCCGATCTTTCGCCGCCCCCACCAGTTATACCCAGCCCATACAAAGGCTCACGTCAAACGCACCCGGCCCCGTAGAGACGTCCCGGCGGGACGTCTCCGGCCTCGATCACCCGCCGTCCCTAACGCAGAACCCGGTAGAACGGCAATGCCGCCCTCGTTCCCCAGAGATGCAGCAGCGCGCTCCAGAATCCACCACGCCGCCTTCCGGCCTCCGGCGACACGGGCGCCCTCCACCCACTCCCGGCCCGCCGGTATCCCGCCTCTTCCGGGTAATCCGCGCCAGGCACGGGGGCCGCCATGACCTCCGAGGCCCCCAGCTCCCGGGCCAGTCCGACGGCGCCCGTGTAGAGTGCCGCCGCCGTCCGCCGCTCGCCGGCCCACGGGTCGACGACCAGGAGCCCCACCAGGAGCCGCTTGGACTCCGTCGCGTAGCGCAGGGCGCCGAGCAGCTTCCCGTCCTTCTCGGCGACGATGAAGCGCTCCTCGAAGGCCACCCACCGCGGCATCCCGTTGAGCTGCAAAAGGTCGGCCACGGCGGGCTCGTCCTCGGCCAGCCCCCAACGGGCGTCTATCCTTTCGTACCCCGGCTTTTCGGGCCGCGCAGCCCGCGCCTCGCGCGCCAGCCGACGACCCCTGGCCTCCTCCAGAAACTCCCGGCGCCGCTCCCCCGCCGACTCAATATCCATCATCCCGTACACCGCTCACCTCCGGGCAAACCGCTTGCTGTATAATTGCCCTATTCGACTAGGACAATTATAAGTGACATACTGTCATAGGACAATAGGATAATCTATGGATCTGCAGATAAATTCGAAGAGCCACGTGCCGGTACACGTGCAGCTAAAGCAGCAGATAAAGCACCTGATCATGGCCGGCAACTTCGAGGTCGGCGGCCGGTTGCCGAGCATTCGGGCGATGGCGGGGTTCTTGCGGATCAACCGCAACACGGTGGCCCGGGTGTTCACGGATCTTGAGCGCGAGGGGTTCGTGGAGAGCCGGCAGGGCAGCGGCGTCTACGTGGTGGAGCCGCCGGTGGGCGCGGTCGAGATGGGGGGAGACGTTTTGGAGCGGGTGTTGGATCTCGCGGCGGCGCAGGGGCTTCCCGTCGAGGATCTCGCCTACGCGTTGCTGGCCCGCGCCGGCATGGAGCCGCCGGAGAAGTCGAGCATCCTGTTCATCGAGTGCACCCGAGACGAGCTCGAGCAGTTCTCCGACAAGCTGGAGCAGCAACTGCCGGTGGTCGTGGAGCGGGTCTTGCTCGAAGACCTCCCCCAGAGGGTATCCGCTGGCGAGGATCTACCCTGGCGCGTCGCGGTCACCACCTTCTTCCACGTCCACGAGGTGCAGGAACTGATGGAGCCTTTGGGCGTCGAGACCGTGGCGCTGCTGGCCGAGGCGAACCTGGAGAGCCTGCGCCGTCTGACCGAGCTCCCGCCCGGCACGCCCGTCGGCGTCGTGGGCTGGGGCCGCACGTGCATGGAGAACCTCTCCCGTTCCCTCGAAGGCGCCGGCCTCGACCACCTCGACTTCGTGCAGGCCTACGTGGACGAGGACCCCGAAGAGGCCGCGGAGGTCGCGCGAAACGTCGAGGCCGTGGTCTGCGCCAGCATCACGGCGGGCCGGCTGCGAGAGCTCGGCATCCCGGACGATCTGGAGATCATCGAAGAAGACCGCACCCTCGACAAGGGCGGCGTCGAGATGCTGGGCCGCATGCTCCGCCACGGCCGGGCCCCGGGCGACGAAGTCTAGGACGGCGGTGGACGCCGCGGCGAACGACGTCCGGGCGGCGGTGGACGCGGCGGAGAACAGGGTACGTCCCCACGTC
>CAXTDD010000347.1:0-4002 GCA_964242955.1 uncultured Rubrobacteraceae bacterium
ATCTCTACTCCGCCTCTCTGGTTGTTCAGGCGGACGTGCTAGAAACAAGGATACCTGCGCAAGGCTCAAAGGGTACGGCCCCCCGGTGCTTATCTAACCGGGGGGCACTTTTTTTGAGGTGTCAGGTTGCAGGCATCGGGCTTCAGGTTTTGAAGTCTTGGGGTCTGGTTCCTCCTCTACTTTTTCGGCCGGATGTTTCGCCGGTCTCTTCTTCTAGCGCCGCGCGCAGGTGCAGGGCTACCCAGGTACGGTACGGGCGCCACTTTTCGCCCAGCGCTCTCAACCCTTCCGTCTCTGGTGTCTCATCTAATCCGTAGGCCCTGGCTACGGCGCGCGCCAGACGCGGCTCTTGGGTTGGTAGGTGGTCCGGCTCTCCGGCGCCCCTGAGCAGGATCAACTCCGCCGAGAAGGGCCCGATGCCGGGCAACTCGCACAACCGCGAGATGGCGTCCCCGACGGGAAGCGAGCGCAGGAGATCCACCTCCAGCTTCCCCTCCCCGGCCGCCCGACCGAGCTGCTCGAGCCGCTCCACCTTTGTCTGAGACAGGCCGGCGAATGCTTCCAACTTCTCTAGCCGCGATGGACCCGGGAAGGCGTATTGCGTCTTGCCACCAACCTGCACCGCTGTTCCCAACTCCTCGGCCATGCGGGCTTTGAGCTTCGCGGCCTGAACTATGCGGACGCGGTGGCTCAGTAATGCCCAGGCCGCCGCCTCGTAGGGCGAGTGGAAGCACACCGGCCTCAGGCCGGGGTAACGTTGTTGGAGCGTTCCCACTACCGGGTCCCGCGCTCCCACCTCAGGGAAACCGCTCCCGTCCACGTCGAGCGAGAGGATCCTCCGGGTCTGCCGCTCCACCACGCCGACGCCGGCCTCCCCGTAGATGTCCCCGATCACTACGCCGTCTTCCTGACGCACGAGGACCCCGGCCACCTTCTCCTCGCCGCCCAGGCCGTCGGCCACGAAGGCGAGCCGCAGCCGGTCCCGCCCGTCTCCCTCCTCGTAGGCGGCGGGCGCGAACCCCTCCAGAAACCTGACGCTAGACGCGAGCGCGTACGGCCCGACCGGCTCTATCTCGAAACGCTCAGCCACCGTGCACCGTCACCGCGTAGCCGTCGGGGTCCACGAAAGCGAAAGTCCTCCCGAACGGCCCGTCGAACGGCACCTGGGCGATCTCCACGCCGGCCCCTTCGAGCGAGTCGTGCAGCGCCTGCGCGTCGTCGCACCGCATCCACAGCGCCACCCCCCAACCCAGCCTCTCGACCGCATCAAGGTCCACCGCCGGCTCCCGTACCGCAAACGGTATCGGCTCTGTCCGAAACACCACCGCGTTCGGAGAGCCTTGCGGCGCCCGCTCCAACCCCAGCCTCTCCTCGTAGAACCGCGCCGAAGCCTCCAAGTCGCGCACCTGAAGCGCTACGAAGTCCGGTCCCGTCACCCTCGCCATCCCTACCTCCATCCGCTAAACTTGTCAGGATGTTGATAATAATATAAGGATACTGATAAAACACAAGGGGTTTCTTTTGGGACGTGAAAAGATGCTCGGGGGCAGGGTCGGGTATGAGTTGAAGCGGGCGCAGCACGAGCTGCGGTTGGGCATGGACGGTGTTCTCAGGGGCATGGGGCTTACGACGCCGCAGTACGCGGCGCTGGCGGTGCTCGAAGGGGAGGAGGGGCTCTCGGGGGCGGAGTTGGCGCGGCGGTGCTTCGTGACGCCGCAGACGATGAACGGCATCGTGGTCAACCTGGAGAACGCCCGTCTCCTCGAGCGTCGCCAGCACCCGGAGCACGGACGGGTGCTGCAAGCTTATCTGACGAGCGACGGGGAGGGGGTGGTCTCGCGGGCCCACGCGCTCGTGGAGGACATCGAGGGGCTTATGTTAGGAACCCTCACGGAGGACGAACAAGGAAACCTCCTGAGCGTGCTGCGCGGCTGCGCCGACGCGCTAGAGCGTGGCAACAAGAGAACAGCGTTACCTCGAAACGGTCCTCAAACAGATCAGGCCTTCCGACAAGCGCCACAAGTGCCCGACGGTCGGCTATCACGGCGAATGAAAGCTGATAGCTGACCGCTGACAGCTTAAAGCGCGGCCCGCGAAGCGAACAGTCCTAACGTTCTTCCGACGGGACCCAGGTTCTGGTCGTCGGCCCGACGTACCGGGATTGCGGGCGGATGAGGCGGTCTTCGGCCTGCTGTTCGAGGCAGTGGGCCGTCCATCCGGCGACCCGGCCGATGGCGAAGGTGGGGGTGAAGAGTTCCGTCGGGAGGCCGAGGCCGTGCAGCAGGAGGGCCGTGTAGAACTCGACGTTTGTCTGGAGGTTGCGGCCTGGTTTGTGTTCGGCGAGGAGCCGCAGCGCGGTCTTCTCCACTTCCAGGGCGAGGTCGTAGAGGTCGCTGTCGCCGTCGGTGGCGAAGAGGCGTTTCGCTGCGGCGGCCAGGACGTCGGCGCGGGGATCCCGGACGCGGTAGATCCTGTGCCCGAAACCCATGAGACGCTCCCCGCGCCCGAGCTTCTCGCGCAGGACGGCCTCAGCCCTGTCGGCGGTCCCGATCTCGAAGACCACGTCGAGCGCGGGCCCCGGCGCCCCGCCGTGAAGCGGTCCTTTCAGCGCCCCTACGGCCCCCACGACGGCGGAGACGACGTCCGAGCGGGTGGCGAGGATCACACGCGCCGCGAAGGTCGAGGCGTTCATGCCGTGGTCGGAGACGGCGTTCAGGTACGTTTCCAGCGCTCGCACGGACCCCTCGCCCGGCCTCTCCCCGTCGAGCATGTACAGGTAGTTGGCCGCGTGGCCCAGCCCCGGATCGGGCTCAACCGGCGCTTTATCTTCGAGCAGGCGCCGGTACGCGGCTACGATCACGGGGAAACGGGCGACGAGGTCGAGTGCCGGATCGTCCGAGGCGTCCAGGCTCAGAGTGTCCGCCGCCATGCGCAGCGCGTCCATGTCCGGGACCTTCCGCCCGGCGGCGGCCCCGAGGAGGTCCAGGGTGGCCCCTGGCAACTCCCTCCGTCCTGCCAGCGCCTTCTTGAACGCGCCGAGCTCCCCGGCATCGGGCAACCCGTCGTGCCAGAACAGGTAGACGACCTCTTCGAAAGAGGCCCGGCCCGCCAACTCCTCCACCGGAAACCCCGCGAGGGTCAGGACCCCGGCCTCGCCGTCCACGCCGCTGATCCGTGTCTCCGCCGCGACTACGCCCTCGAGCCCCGGCGAAAATGAAGTTCCCAAATTGCCGCCCATGCCCAAACCCCCGATCACAGACCTCCAACCCGCCGCGACCGCCCGGCCCCGACGCAAGCCATCGTAGCCCGATCGAGTATTACTATCAACATTGATTCAAAAATCAATGTATCATGGGACTCGGATGCATCCGGCGGCTGTGAGGGAGGTTTATTGGATTCCGGGCGGTATCTGACGGCTGGGGAGGCGGCGGGCGAGTTGGGGGTGAGCCTGCCGACGTTGTACGCGTACGTGAGCCGGGGGATGGTGCGGTCGGAGGCGGCGGGGGGCGAGCGGCGGAGCCGGCGTTACAGGGCAGAGGACGTGCGGGCGCTCAAGGAGCGCAAGGAGAGGAGGCGGGACCCGGAGGCGGTGGCCGAGGGGACATTGCGCTGGGGGGCGCCCGTGCTCGAGTCCAGCATCACGCTCGTGGACGGCGGGCGGTTGTTCTACCGGGGCCGGGACGTCGAGGAGTTGGCCGCGGGGAGCAGCATAGAGGAGGTGGCGGCCCTGATCTGGACCGGAGACGCCCGCGAGGCGATCGATATCTTCCCGACCGGGACAGACGGTCCGAGCGGACGTGTGCGGGGGATGTTGCGGGCGATCGAAGGTCTTCCGCCGGTAGAGACCTTTCAGGCCCTGTTGCCGGTGGCAGCCGCCGAGGACCCGGCCGGCTACGACCTGCGTCCCGCGGGCGTGGTCAGGACTGGCGCGAAGATACTGCACCTGCTGGCGGAGATGGCTGGTGGGCGGGGGCCCGGGCGCACGGCGGAGGTGCTCTGGCG
>CAXTDD010000348.1:0-1814 GCA_964242955.1 uncultured Rubrobacteraceae bacterium
GCTTCCTGCGCTCCACGTGCTCCTCCTCAGACCGATCGCCGATACAAACAACTAACCAGTTGGTGGACACAGCGTACGACGGTCTCCACGCGTTGTCAACCAACTAGTTTGTTGTTGTGCTCCATCGGCTATAATGTCCTTATGCGAGATGGTCAGAAGAGCAGACGCCGGGTATTGGACGCCGCCGCCGCCGAGTTCGCCGCGGTTGGGATCGCGGGCGCTCGGGTGGACCGCATCGCGGAGGCTTCCGGCGTGAACAAGTCGCAGATGTACTCCTACTTCGGCAGCAAGGACGGTCTGTTCGACGCGACCCTGCGCGACAACTTGGCGGCGCTGTTGGATGCCGTGCCGCTCACCGCCGACGACCTGCCCGGCTACGCGGCGCGGCTATACGACGCCTACGTCGAGCAGCCGGAGCACCTGCGTCTGGCCGTCTGGAACCGGCTGGAGAGGGTTCCCACGGGCGATCTGTGGGAGGACCTGGAGGGTCACGGCGAAGGCCACGACGCGAACAAGCTTGGGGCCATAGCCGAGGCCCAGCGCGACGGGATCGTGGATCCCACTTTCACGTCGCAGGAGGTGTTCATGTTCGTCGTGGCGATCGCGAACACTTGGGCGCCGGTGAACGTCACCGTCGCGGCCAGCCGCGAGGACGGAGAGGCCGAGCACGCCCGCCGCCGCTCCGTCATAGCGGAGGTGGTGTCGCGCGCGCTGCTGACCCCTGGCGGCGGGTAATCCGGCACCGCCGGTTCTACAGGTGCTGCCCGCCCGAAGCCTCGATGCGCTGCGCGTTCACCCAGCCCATCTCGGGCGAGAGAAGCGACGCCACCACCCCGCCGATATCTTCCGGCAGCCCGACGCGCCCCAGCGCCGTAACGGAGGCGATCATCTCGTTCATGTCCGGGTTGTCGCGCACCACGCCACCCCCGAAGTCGGTCTCGATCGCCCCAGGCGCGATGACGTTGGCCGAGATCCCACGCGGCCCGAGCTCCTGCGCGAGGTACCTCGTCATCACTTCCACCGCGCCCTTGGCCGAAGCGTACGCCGCGTAACCCGGCGTGGCAAAGCGCGCCAGGCCGGTGGACACGTTGACGATGCGCCCGCCGTCGGCCATCAGCGGCAGCAGCTTCTGGGTCAGAAAGAACGGCCCCTTGACGTGTATGTCCATGAGCTGGTCGAATTGCTCCTCGGTGGTGTCGGCGATGCTGGCGTAGACGCCGATGCCCGCGTTGTTGACCAGGAACTGGAACCGTTCTGCGTCCCAGTCCCGCAGTACATCCCGTACCTGCTCGACGAAGGCGTCGAACGCGCCGCTGTCACCCACGTCCAGTTGCAGGGCGGCGGCGCGGCGAGGGTGGCCGGGAGGCGGTATCCACGCGGGCGGTCGGTGCCGCCGCCGGGGTGCAGGCGCCCACGATCTACCGCCAGTTCGACGACATGCGAGGTTTGTTGGACGAGGTCGCCACTTACGGGTTCTCCGGGTACCTGCGCGACAAGACGACGCGGGAGCGGGTGGAGGACCCGGTCGAGGACTTACGGCGGGGTTGGGACCTGCACGTTGGATTCGGGCTCGCCAACCCGGCCCTCTACGCGCTGATGTACGGGGATCCCAGGCCCGGGACCGGGTCCACCGCGGCGCTCGAGGCCGCCGGGATCCTGCACGGGCTGGTATCCCGCGTGGCCGAGGCCGGCCGGCTGCGCGTCACCGTGGAGCAAGCCGCGCGGATGATCCACGCCGCCGGGATGGGCGTCGTCCTGACCCTCATCGCCGCCGGGCCCGAGGACCGGGATCCCACGCTCTCCGAAGCGACCCG
>CAXTDD010000348.1:1914-4002 GCA_964242955.1 uncultured Rubrobacteraceae bacterium
GACGAACTCACACGCTCCGAGGGCGCCCTGCTCTCGGAGTGGCTCGACAGGCTCGCCAGCCGCCCTGGCTGATCCCCGATCGTAGACGGGTAGCGTGTTTTCAGGCTTGGTCCGGACGCTAGCCCTCGCCGTCTCCGAGGTCTTCGATCCTCTCCCGCGCCGCGTCGCGGAGGCCGTTGCCGGCGTCGGCCCCGAGCGCGGGACCATTACTACCGGCCGTCAGCCGCGGCAGCATTTGGGCCAGGATCAGGGTGGAGAGCGCCGACTGTTCGCCGCCCTCGCCGCGCACCAGGACCGGACGCGGGGCGTGCTGCATGAGCGTCTCGCCGACCTCGATGCGGCGTCGGGCGAGCTCGTATTGGACGACCGCCCGGTTGTCCCTGTGCGCCTGGCCGAGGTGGCGAAGCGCGGTCGCCTCGTTCTCGGCTTCCGTCAGTGCGGCCCTGCCGCGCGTCTCTATCTCCAAGCGCACGCGCTGGGCTTCGGTCTCCTTCTCTTCGAGCATACGCGCGACGTCCTGGCGGGCGCGGTTGCGGGCCTCTTTGACCTCGATGAGGCGGGCGTCGCGGTCTTTCTTGGAGCGCTCTATCTCCATGAGGAGCGTGTCGATGCGTTGCTTGCGGGCGAGCTCCCACTCGCGCTCGTAGGCGGCGAGCTCCTTGGCGGTGCGCTCGCGGGTGGCGAGGTGGGTCTGGTACTGGTCCGGAAGCTCGACGTTTGGGATGTTGGCGCCGATGATGCGCACGCCGTAGCTGGCGAGCTGGCGGTTCAGGTACTCTTGCATGTCCCCCACGTCGGAGCCGCGCAGGTCGTAGGCCTTCTCGGTGCTCACCTGGCGGCTGCGCTGGCGGATGGCATCCTGCACGGCACTACTGAGGACCAGGTCGAAGTTGCTCGCGCCGATGGTTCGGACGAAGGCGAGCGGGTCGACGATGCGGAACTTCAGGAAGAACTCGATGGCTTTCAGCGGCACGTTCTCGCGGGTCGGGCAGACGGCGACGGGGGCCAGGTACGGGATCTCGGTGGCCGTATCGACGACGAACTCGACCTTGTCCCACGGACGCCAGAGGTAGTGGCGGCCCGGCGGGAGCGTACCCTCTATCCTGCCGTAGCGCGAGAGGACGCCGGTCGTGCCCTGCTCTATCTCCACGATAGCCCCGCGCCACAGCCACAGGAGGGCCAGCGCGAGGAAGACGAAGGCAACGAGGCCGGCGAGGACGGCGAACGCCGCGTTGCCCGAGAAGAGGCCGAAGCCCAGCACGTAGACGGCTATGCCGAGCAGGAAGAGCCAGCCGTAGCGGCGGCGGTCCTTGAGGATGACGACCGGCACGATCTGGCCCCCGTCCCCGCCCCGCAAGAACTGCCGCACCCCGGACCAGCCGGAGACTACCTCCTTTATCCGGGAGAATTCCTGCACGTTGGCCACAGCGCGGGCCTGCGCCCCCATCGACTCCGCCATCAGGCCTCCTCCCCGTCCGCGTTGGACGCTTCGTCGTTGCCGAGGCGTTCAACGCGTTCGCGGACGGCCTCGTCGGTGACGGACTGCCGGATCTCCTCGACCCTATCTTCGGTGGCGGCCTCGGCGACCGGGCGTTCGGGCGACGTCTCCTCGGGATGGGCGACGTGGCCGTTGGAGAGGCCTTCGATCTCGCGGGCGCGGTCGCGGACGCGGGCCTGTATCTCCTCCATGCGGTTGCGGATCGCCTGCATGTCCTCGGGCGTAAAGAGCGGGTCGCCGCCGGTGCCGATCATGCGGCGCGAGATCTCCAGAAAGTCCACGGCCTCCCCGCTGCCGGCCCCGATCTGGACGACCTGCGGCAGGCTGTCGGCCACCCCCGCGAGCTTCTCCAACACGTCCTGCTGGAAGCGGTACTCCAGGATCTCCGGCGCCGCAGCACTGCTCATGGCCCGTATGTCCAGCGCCTGGGCCTCCAGCAAGGACGCGTTGGCGTTGGCCGTGCTCTCGGCCTCGACCATCCGCTCGCGGGCGCTCGCGTTGGCCCGGTTCGTCTCGCGCTCCCGCGCGGTGTCGATCTGGGCCTGGTAGGTCGCTATCTCGGCGCTGATCGCCGACCGCGTCTCCCGCAA
>CAXTDD010000349.1:0-3973 GCA_964242955.1 uncultured Rubrobacteraceae bacterium
TCCTAGTCTGGTGGCGGAAGGGGCCAGGACCGCGCCGGGATCATGCGGAGCGAAACCACCGTCAACGAGATCCTCAAACGGCGGAGCCGGCAGGCCTCCGGTTCCGGGTTACCCGGCCCTTAGCGTAGGATCCTGCGCGCCTGCTACTCATACTCCGGTACACCCGAAGGACCGTTTCGGTCGTCGCGGGGTCTGAGTATTGCTCGAACGGAAACACCCGCTAAGGGATACTATTCGCCGTATTGTGAGCCGCGTAATGAATGCGACCTCGCGGTCGCTACGCCAGCAGCGATCGTACCTCCGCGCTGGCAGCAGATCCGTCGCCACACCCGATTCGCGCTGCTCGCGGGTCCATGAGTTCGGCCGCGACTATTGCCGCTACCCGCTCGGTGATCGTGCCTCCGGTAGACCTGAGGAGTTCCAGCATCTCCGGGTGGTCGACGCTGGTGCCCTGCCCCTCGCCCTCGGCAACGGCGTCAGTATCTATCGGGATCGGCGATACGGTGTGCACTTCGGTCTCCTCGCTACGGAGAAGTTCGGCGAAGTCGTGGCCGATCGCGGCGAAGACTCCGACGACCGAGCCCGCCGAGGTTCCGGCTACTACGTCGCACTCGACGGCCTGGAAGCCCGTGCGCTCTTAGAGCCCCGCGATGACGCCGGTCTCCCAGGCTACGCCGACCTCGCCACCGCCGCCGAGGACGAGCCCGATTCGTTGTGCCTTGTTCTTGTCCCCTTTCGTTCCGTTCTCGGGTCTGTGCGCAGTCGGTATTCTCTATTGGAGAGGATTAGATGAGGAAGCCCCCATCCACGGCCAAGTGCGCGCCGGTGATGTAGGAGGCGTCTTCGGACAGCAGGAACGCGATGGCGGTAGCGACTTCGCGTGGCTCCCCGACACGGCGCGAGGCTATGCTCTGTCTGATGGCTTCGTTCTCTTCGGAGCCGCCCTGCTCGGTCATCTCGGTGAGCACGACGCCGGGCTGCAGCTCGTTGATGCGGATGCCGCGCGTCGCCCAGTCGTAGGCGGCAGAGCGGGTCAGCCCGCGGATGCCGTGTTTGCTGGCTGTGTAGGCGGCACGCCTCGGCAACCCCCGGTCGCCGAAGACGCTTGAGACGTTGACGATGGCGCCGCCACCGGACCCCTCTATAGCGGGCAGCTCGGCCCGCATGGAGTAGAAGAGAGACGAAAGGTTGATGCTCATCGTGGACTCCCACACCTCGAGCGGCAGCTCGCTGACGTCGTGGTTCTCGCTCGAGATCCCGGCGTTGTTGGCCGCGAGGTGAAGGCCGCCGAAACGCTCGGTGGTGGCCGCGACCGCTCGCGACATCGACGCGGGGTCGGAGACGTCGGCCGGCAGCACGAGGGCCTCGCCGCCCGCCTCGGTGATCTGCGCGGCTGTCTGTTCCAGCGGATCGGGGCGGCGCCCGAGCAGGGCAACGCGGGCACCCCTCCCGGCGAGTAGAACGGCGGTCGCCGCTCCTATTCCCGTCCCCGCACCCGTTACGAGCGCTACCTTATCCCCGAACTGGTCGCTGTGGGTCATGCCGGATCCTTCTTTCTGTGGGTGTCTCGGGTCTCCGCGAGCGCGTCCCTAAGACCGCTTCTTCAGGACCTCGAGGTGGAGACGGCGAGGTCGCGCCAGGCTTCGTCGGATTCGGCGAGAGCCTTGCCGGCGGAGGCGCCGTACTCGACGGCATCCTTACCGAGCAGGATGCGGACGGGCGGCTCGGCGTGATCGGCGAGCGTGAGCACGGCCCCGGCGACCTTATCCGGCGTCGAGCCGCCGCCGGAGGGGCCGTAGCCGAGCATCTCGGCAAACCGACCGACGGTCTGCTTGTAGGGCTCGCTGATCGGCGGCACGGACATGGAAGATCCGGCCCAGTCCGTCTCGATCTCGCCTGGCTCAAGGGCGGTCACCTTGATCCCGAGCGGCGCGACCTCGGCGGCTACCACCGACGAGAACCCCGCCACGGCCCACTTTGCGCTCTGGTACGCTCCCAGGCCCGGCGAGCCGAGCCGGTCGCCGAGCGAGGAGACCTGGAAGATGCGGCCGCCGCCCTGCTCGCGCAGTATCGGCAGCACGGCCTTCGTCACGTACACGACGCCGTAGAAGTTGGTGTCTACCTGGGCGCGAAAGTCGTCCGTCGTCACGTCTTCGACCGCCGCCAGGTCGGCGTATCCGGCGTTGTTGACGACCACATCGAGGCGACCGAACCTCTCGACGGCCTGCCCGACGGCGCGGTCCACCGACCGCTCGTCGGTTACGTCGAGCGCGAGGGGCAGTATCTTCTCGCCGTAGGCGGAGGCGAGGTCACCCAACTGCTCGGGCCGTCGCGCCGTCGCCGCGACGCTATCCCCGACCGCCAGAGCGGCCTCCGCGATGCTGCGGCCGAGGCCGCGAGAACTTCCGGTGACGAACCATACCCTGGACAAGAGTTACCTCCCAAACTCGCTGGTGACGTATCGACCGTACGATTGATCGGCGTGCGTGCGGTTATCTCGCGTGCGTCGCCCCCTTGCCGATGCTCTTGCTCGTGCCGCTGTTGGCCCCGGTGGAGACGATCCTGCTTCCTCAGGCCCGGTTCGGCGGGACGTGCATCCCTACGCGACCTCCTCCGGGGCTTGCGTGTAGGCGGCGCGGAGGTGATCGCCCACCAGAAGCCCGGCATGGTGGGCGAAGCCGTGGTCCACTCCGGCGAACTCGCGGTGGGTAACTTCGACGCCGAACTCGAGCTCCGATGAGCGGAAGAACGTCCGCTGCAGCGCCGGATACACCGACTGGAAAGCCCGCGCCGCTGGCGCATGCCAGAACCCTATGCGCGGGCCACGTTCGATCACCAAAGACTCCTCTGCTCGTACTTTCTAAATTTTTAGTTAGTAGACTACGCCCGGTGGGCCCCCTTGTCAACCGTCCGTTTAGTAACCTACAATCGGGGCATGGAGGAGGCACGGCAGCGGGACTCGGAAGCGACCAAGCGGAGGCTGCTCGGGGCGGCGAGGGAGGAGCTCGCGAGTTTCGGCATAGCGGGGGCCCGCGTGGAGCGCATCGCGGGAAAAGCGCGCGCGAACAAGGCGCAGATCTACCATTACTTCGGCAGCAAGGAGGGTCTGTTCGACGCGGTCTTCGCCGGGCTTGTCTCCGACGTCACCGCCGCGGTCCCGATCGACGTCGACGACCTGGCCGGGTACGCCGCGCGCCTGTTCGACGGCTACGAGGACTATCCCGAGATAGCGCGCCTTGCGACGTGGCAGCGCCTCGAACGGGCCGACGCCCACGGCCCCCCGAAGGCGGTGGTGGACAGCACGAAGGTCAAGGTGGCCGCCATAGAGAGGGCACAGGAGGGGGGGCGGCTGACTACGACCCTCTCGGCCGACGAACTCCTCGCGGCGATCATTCACACCGCCGCTCTTTGGACCACTCAGACCCCGCAGACCGGCACGCTCATACGAGACATCGGCCGCGAGCGACGCCGGCAGGTAGTCGTCTCCATAGTGCAGTCCATTCTCGACCCTTAGTTCTCTCTTGCGACCAAGCCAGGAGCACCGTGGTGGGTATTCGACACACTTCTGATAATGGTGCTTATCCGAAGCATCTGCTGCCCCGCGCTTCCGATAACGCGCTGTAAAGGCTAAGTAAGCAGCGCGTATAGCTTCCGATAACGGGGTGCAAGTCGCCCCAGATCCTTAGCGGGTGTTTTCGTTCCAGCAATACTCGGAGGCCGTCGCGCGCTTTCTCTGTTTTCGGTTCGTTTTCTGGCATGGTTCCTCTTTTCCCTTCTATCCGATGTTCGTTTTGCACTCGGGGTCTCGACCCGTCTATGAGCGGATCGCGGACGCCTTCGAGCTCCGTCTCGATGCCGCACTTTCTCCGCTCGTCGGCGCGCGGGGGTCGAGAAAGCTGGCGGCGTCGAAGACCGCCCGACCGGCCAGCTGCCGGGCGGCCCGCGTCCCGGCGGCGGACGCTGTGGGTGCGTC
>CAXTDD010000350.1:0-3943 GCA_964242955.1 uncultured Rubrobacteraceae bacterium
GGTATCCTTGTTTCTAGCACGTCCGCCTGAACAACCAGAGAGGCGGAGTAGAGATAACCCAGGATCCCACAAGGGATTTAGGTGGGGCTAGGTCAGAGCCACCTCTCCCAGAAGATACCCGCGGCTACTACTGCTCGATGCGTCTATCTGGATCACCTCCTCTCGCGTGCTTTCGACTAGCGAGGATTCTACTACTACAACAGACACACGGCAAGATAGCTCTTAGCTTTTGGCTCTTAGCTCTTAGCTATTCCTCCTACGGCGTTCGCTTCTCGACCTTCACGGACCCGGTGCCGACCTTTCGTAGTCCAAGAGCCAATGGCTAGGAGCGGAGGCGAAGCCGGAGCGGGCTAAAGGCTAAAAGCCAACCGCTACTTCCCTTCGATGCGCAGCCGCAGGACGTCGAGTGCCCGGTTGGCGCTGCGCTCACGGATGGAGTCGCGGGACCGGGCCCAGGCGGTGAGGTCTAGCCTCTCGGCTACGGTTCCGTCCGCGTCGGCCACCCCGACGAAGACCAGTCCGACGGGCTTCTCTTCGGTGCCGCCGCCGGGTCCGGCCACACCGGTCACGGAGAGGCCGTAGTCGGCGCCCGCCGCTTTGCGGGCTCCTTCGGCCATCGCGCGGGCCACGGGCTCGGAGACGGCGCCGTGCTGTGCTAAGAGATGCTTGGGGACGCCGAGTATGCGTTCTTTGGATTCGTTCGAGTAGGTTACGAATCCTTCGCCGAAGTACGCGGAGGAGCCGGCCACGTCCGTGAGGCGTTTGGAGATCAAGCCCCCCGTGCAGCTCTCCGCGAGGGCCACGGAGGCGCCTCGTTCGCCCAGCAGGCGTCCGACGGAGCTTTCGAGGGTCTCCTCGTCCTCGCCGAAGAAGTAGTCGCCGAGGCGGCCCAGGATCTCTTTTTCGACGGGTGAGATCTTGTCTATCGCCTCCTCCTCGGTCGCGGCGCGGGTGGTGATGCGCAGGCGTACCCGCCCCTGGCCGGCGAGCGGGGCGACCGTGGGGTCCGTGGCGTCTAGGAAGTCCTGGACCTGTTCGGCAAGCGCTGACTCCCCGATGCCGGCGAAGTGGAGGGTTTTCGAGACGATGGAGCCGTCGCTGCGGGCCCGGACCAGGGGCACGAGCGTCTCCTCGAACATCCGCTTCATCTCCGAGGGAACCCCCGGTAGGGTCGCGAACAGCGTCCCCTCCCACTCCACGAGCGCCCCGGGCGCCGTCCCCAGCGGGTTGGGGATGAGCTCCGTGCCCTCGGGGAAGAGCGCCTGCTTGTAGTTGGAGGGCGTGGGCTTGCGGCCGAACTGGGCGAACTTGGCGTCCACGTGCTCGCGGGCCTCCTTATACTCGACCATCGGGCGGCCCGTGATCGCGCCGATGCAGGCGTTCGTCAGGTCGTCGGAGGTCGGGCCGAGGCCGCCGGTGGTGACCACCAGGTCGGACCTCGAGGCCGCGTCTTTCAGGGCGCCGACGATACGGTCCGTGTTGTCGCCGACGGTGGTGTGGCGGTAGATGCCCACCCCGAGGCCGGCGAGCTGGTGGCTGATCCAGGCCGTGTTCGTGTCCACCAGGTCCCCGAGGAGCATCTCGGTGCCGATGGTGACTATCTCGGCGCTTCTTATGTTTTTCTGTCCGTCTTCCACTCTTTTATTCTACAATCCGCCGGATGGAAGACCGTAAGAAAACCGACGCCCTCCAGGCCGCCGACGTCCTGGCCCGGACCCGCCTCTCGGCGAGGCGCTACGGCCACACCTTACGGGTCGCGGACACGGCCGAGGACCTCGCCCGCGTCCACGGCGTCGACCCGGCCCGGGCACGTCTCGCCGCCCTCCTGCACGATACCGGCCGGGAGATAAAGTCCGGCGAGTTCCTACGCCTGGCCGAAGGCTGGGATCTACCCGTCGGAGAACCGGAGCGCGAGAGCCCAAAGCTTCTGCACGGGCCGGTGGCCGCGGAGCTTGCGCGACGGAGCGTCGGCGTGGAGGACGAAGAGGTCCTGGAGGCGATCCGGGCTCACACCACGGGAAGCCCGGGGATGGGCCCATTGTCGCTGGTCCTCTACGTCGCGGACAAGATAGAGCCGGCCCGCGACTACCCGAGCGTCGAACGCCTGCGACGGCTGGCCCGCGAGGACCTCCGCGGGGCGGCGGCCGAGTCCCTGCGACGGACCATCGCCCACAACGAGGAGCGCGGCCGTTCCACCCACCGGGCAAGCCTGGAGACCCTGGAGTGGCTAGAGCAGGCCGAGCACGCCGCGCAGTGACGGGTTGAGCTGGAGGATGGCGTAGAGCGCCACCATCAGCGCGCCAAGAGCGACCGCGACCTCCACGGCTCCCCCGGACTTTATGCCTCCCGGCAGCAGACGAAACGGCCGTCCCAACGGCCACAGGAGCGGGACGCCCCTGGTGTTCAGCGCATCGGCGAAGACGTGCGAGGCATAACCCGCGACGAGGGCGAGCGAGAGGTTAGGGTACTCCCCGAGGAACAGGTAGATGGGAAAAGCGAAGATCAGGGCGCCCAGGATAGAATGCGTCAGTGTGCGGTGCCCAACGGTCCGGACGAGCACGAACGAGGTCGCCCGCAGAACCCAACTGACGGGCCGGCTAAGGAGGTTCAGGACGGGGTTCTTGGACCGGCTCAGGCCGTTGCCCAACGTACTGCGCGGGTTGTCCACATCGGGCAGCCAGGCCGCCACGACGGCCGCCGGGTACACGTAGGCCGGCGGGTCGGCCCCCGTCACGAGGGCCGCGCCCGCGAGCGCCGCCACCCCGAAGACCGCGTGTGTCGTCCCGTTCAATCCGGGACGGAGTTTAGCAACTTGGGATGGCCGCGCGAACGGCGTTTCTGGTTACTTGGACCTGTCTATCCTCACCGTCTCGCAGCCGTAGTAGACGAGATCGTTGGGGTCCGCGTAGACGAAATCCTTGCCGTCGCCGCAGCGGACGGTGTCGCGCAGGCCGTCGTTGGCCCCGACGTAGTCGTCACCCCTGTTGCCGTAGAGTACGTCGGAGCCGTTGCCGCCGTAGATGTCGTCGTCCCCGCCGCGGCCGGAGAGACAGTCGTCGCCGCCGAAGCCCCTGATAACGTCGCTGGCGTTGGTACCGGAGATCTCGTCCGGCCCCGAAGTCCCCCCGTAGCTCGCAGCAAACGCCACCCCGCCGACGAGGAACACCCCGATCAAAGCGGCGACGCAGCCTAGCACAAACCTTCTCCCCATCCCTGCCTCCCGACAGTCTTGATCTCTACCGACGCGTCACATCATAGCGGAGCCACAAGAGGCCCGAATCAACCGAACGTGGTACCGTCGCCACCCGGAAGGATGATTCCCTATCCCGTCGAAGCCGCCACTTCTCCTGCTGCCAGGACCATCGCCCCCAGCGAGTCTCGCGCGAAGCGGCGCTGCAGCCCCCGCGCAAACGGATAACCCAACCTCGCTAAAGGATGGTTGGGCCGGGAGAACGCGTAGAGGTCGTAGAAGACCGAATCGTCGTCGCGGTACCACTCGACGGCGAAGCGCTCCTCGCCGCACGCGCCGTGTTCCGGCAGGGTTCCGTAGGCGAACCCGCGCCGGCGCACGCCGCCGCCGTCCTCGGAGATCTCGTAGACCACCCTGGAGAAGTTCAGAGACCGGAACCCGTAATGTCGGGCAAGCACCGCGACTGTCGTCCCCACCGCGACGGGCGCCCCCCGCGGCAGCAGGCCGGCCCAACCGACCTCGAACATCTTCCACCCGAGCAAAGCGTTGGTAGCCCTTTCGAACGCCTCCGTCCCCTCGCCGAGTTTCACGCGGCGACGGTCCACCGCGTAGCCGGGCATCACATCAGGGGCCTCGCGGGAAGCTCCGACCTCATCGTAAGAGAACGGAGCATCCCGCTGTTCATCGAATATGCCTGAGATACGCGTCTCGGACGGCTCCCCGATGGAGAACACGAAGCTCCTCTCGAACTTA
>CAXTDD010000351.1:0-3930 GCA_964242955.1 uncultured Rubrobacteraceae bacterium
GCCCGGCGCGTCTGTCACCCTGACGCCCGGCGCCGGCAGCGTGGCGCTCGACGGCGAGCGGGAGATAGAGCTTGGGCCGCGGGACCGGGTCGAGGTGACGTTGGACGCGAACGGTCCCCTCACCGTGGACGTCGGCGCGGCGATGCGCGAGGCGGCCGGGCGGGGACTGCTGAACGGCGCCCTTTAAACTTTCGCGGGCGCAGGGACAATAACCCCGTCAAGGTCGAGATGTGCCGGAGGTATTGGATGGAGGACGTGGGGTTGGAAGCGGAAAGGCTGGCCGGGGAGATCTCGACCGCCTACGGGCGCCTGGCGGTGACGCGTCGCGAGCTCGTGGCGGCGACGGGCGAACTCTCCGAGCACGAGCGGCGGGCGAAGGTGGCAAACGCCGACACCCTGCTGGAGGCGAAGAACGAGCGCACGGCCGCGCTCTACCTCGAAGGCATCCTGGATACGTCCGAGCACGCGGAGCTCCTTGCCGCGAAGCGCCGGGCGGAGCTCGCGCACTACGAGGCACGGCTGGAGGTCGAGCGGCTAGAGCTAATCGTGCGTCTGCTGGAGGCCTCTTCGCGCGCCTGAACCGTGGCCGGCGCCGGGTTCTTTAACCGACGTTGGGGGCCTGACCCCCGAAGTCCGCGCTCAGGTCTTCGTGGCTGAGGCCGTACTTTTCCAGCAGGTTCGCGTCGGTTTCGGTATCCACCTTGTCGGGCAGTTCCTTGTCCGCCTCGTTGGCCTTTTCGGCGCCGCTCTTGCCCCGGATCTTCTCCACGATCATCGCCTTCGGTATCTCCATCAATCCTCCTTCACCGGCGTCAGTTTGTCCTGGCTGAAAGCCAATAGCTGACGGCTGATAGCTCTAAATGCTACCAGAGACGAGGGCCACGGGCCTCACCGGGGAGCCGGTAGCACCAGTGAGCTTCAGGGGCAGGCAGACGAACCGGAACTCGTGATGCCCGGCGGCGGCGAGCTCTTCGAGGGCGAGGTTCTCGATGATGTAGACGCCGCGGCGGGCCAGCAGGATCAGGTGCCCCGGCAGGTAGCATCCGAGCTCGGGGTCCTTCAGCCCCGGCACGTCCCAGGCCATGTTGTCGGCCCCCACGGCGACGACGCCCCTGTCCGCGAGCCAGCGGGATGCCCCAGCGTCCATCCCCGGCCCGGCAAGGTACCGCTCTTCGTCCCCCCAGAACCGCCCGTTTCCGGTCCGCACGAGCGCCACGCTCCCGGGCCCGACCTCGACCCCCTGCCGTCCGCAGCACTCCGCCAGGTCCGCGTCGGTTATGACGTGGCCCCGATCCAACGCTTCGACGCCCTTCAGGGCGGCCACGTCGAGGAGGACACCCGGGACCACGATGGACGGTATCTTCTCGGCGCCGTGCTCGGTGAACCCGCGGGGGGTCTGGACCTCGGAGACGGGGATACCGCCGCAGAGCATGAGGGAGTCCGCCTGGTGGCAGAGGGCGTCGATGTGGGTGCCGGTGTGCTCGCCGCAGACGAGAATGCCGGCGGAGCCGGTACGTGGACCCGACTCCTCCGGGTTGTAGTCGTCCTCGTGACGGCGGTGAAGCAAATAAGAGTAGCCGGCCTGCTTGTGCGCGGGGTGTATGGGCATCGCCTCGGTGCGCGGTTGCTCCAGGTCGAAGGTTCGTTCCGCCGCGTTCGGCTCCGTCACGCCCGCTTCTCCCTCTTCCGGTTGCCGGGTCAGTGTGGCTGGACGGGGAACCCGCGTCAACGGGACGCGGGATACGGGCCGGGCATATAATCCCTGACGAAAAGGAAGGACGCATCGTTTTCGGTGGGGGGAGCGGCCATGAACGGGCAGGTACTCGCGGCGATCCGGCGCCGCCTGAGGGAGAGGGACCTCGACGCCTACCTGGCCTACACGCCCTCGAACGTCTTCTACGCGACGGGCTTCCAGAGCTACTTCTTGATGCAGTGGTGGCGGATGCAGGGGACGGTCTTGGCGCTCGTCCCCGCCGACGAGTCGCTGGAGCCGGGGATGATGGTCGGTGACTTCGAGGCGACGTCGGCCAGAGGAGCATCGGGCATCCAGGACGCGAGGACGTACCGGCTGTGGCCGGAGATCCGGGACGCCGGGGCCGTCCTCGAACCGCTGGGACCGGGCGAATCGGAGCCGCCGCGACCGGCCCAGTTCAGCGAGGACGAGCAGGACGAAATTTTGAGGGGTTTGCTCGGCGACAGGGATCTGCTCGGCGCCAGGATCGGGACGGACCTGCGCTACGTGCTCTTCGACTCTTACCGCCGCTTCTCGTCCGTAGCCCCGCGGGCGGAATGGGTGGACTTCACGCAGGACATGTACGGGTTGAGGCGCGTGAAGTACCCGTTCGAGGTCGAGCGGTTGCGGCGGGCGACGGAGCTCTCCGAGGCCGGGATGCGCTTCGCGGTCGAGGATCTGCGGCCCGGGATGACCGCCTCCGACGTGCGGCAGCGGTACGTGGCCGGGGTGGCGCGGGCCGCGATGCGTGATCCGCGCTACGAGGGCTATTCGGACCAGTGGATCCTGCCCGCCGTCGGCGCGGGCGTCGGCGTCGGGGTGGACTCCGAGCGGAGCGCCGGCCTGCAACCCGGCGACCTCGTAAAGTTCGACTGCGGCACGACCGTCGGCGGCTACCGGGGCGACGGCGGACGGACCTTCGTTTACGGGGACGCGAAGCCGGCGGCCGAGCGCCTCTTCGGCGTGCTCCAGGAGGCGCACGACCGGGCGTGCGCGGAGATACGGCCCGGCGTGGAGGTGGGCAGGATCTTCCGCACCGCCCAGGACCACATCACCAAAAACGGCTACCCCCGCTTCCGGCGCGGCCACTACGGGCACTCGCTGGGAATAGACACCTTCCACGAAGAACCGCCCTACATCTCCGAGGGCGACCGGACGCCCATCGAAGAGGGCATGGTGCTCGCGATAGAGACGCCGGCGTACACGACGGACGCGGGCGCGATCATGATCGAAGACCTCGTCCACGTCCGCGAGAACGGCATCGAACGCCTGCACACGATGCCCCACGGGTTGAAAGCTTTCTCTTGATAAAGGCTTCGGGCATCAGGTTACAGGCATCAGGGGTGGTTAGGGGGTCCCGAGTACGCACCCCTGAAACCTGAGAGCCTCCGAAGGAGGCGACCTGAAGCCTGACACCTGAAGCTCAGGCGGTCTCCCTGGCGGTCTGGAAGCGGTTCGGGGAGAACATCTCGATGGGGTGGCGGGTCTCGCCCTCCGTGGCGAGGTCGGCGAGGATCTCTGCTATCACGGTGGCGAACTTGTAACCGTGGCCGGAGCACGGCGAGGCGAAGGAGACCTGCGGATGGTCCGGGTGCAGATCCACGACAAAGTGGTGGTCCGGCGTGTTCGTGTACATGCAGACGTCGGTCTTCAGGCACCGGCCCGACAGCGCCGGGACGTACTCCTCCACGTACCGCCGGATGAACACGATCTCGTCTTCCCGCACCTCTCTGTCTAGCGTGTCGGGGTCGCAGGGCACGCCGCCGGCGCGGAAGAAGACGGTCTTTACGCCGCGCTCTCCCTTCGCGAGCGGGAAGCAGGTGAACGTGTTGCCGTCCTCGGGCTCCCAGATAAAGACGGGGAAGTTGCCGGGGAAGAACGGTTCCGCGTCGCCCTCGGGCTCGAACCAGCAGATCACGCGCCGCTCGGGCTCCAGGGGTAGCTCCAAACCCGCGAGCAACGCCGAAGCCCAGGCCCCGGGCGCGAGTACGAGCCGTTCGGCCTCGTACACGCCCTTTGGCGTCTGCACCCGGACGCCCTCCCCGGAGTCCGCGGCCTCCCAGGAGACTACCGGCTCCTCGAAGTGCAGTTCGGTCCCGAAGCCGGCCGCGAGCTCCAACTGGGCGTCGATGGCAGCCGCGGGATCTATGAACCCCGCGCTCGCCTCGTACAGGGCGACGGTCTCGCGGGTGGGGGCC
>CAXTDD010000352.1:0-3925 GCA_964242955.1 uncultured Rubrobacteraceae bacterium
ATCCCGAGGACATCGCCTCGAGCATCGCCAGGCCCAGCGTCTCCGTCGTGGACGGGAACACCAGGGCGTCGGCCGAGGCGTAGGCCGAGGTGAGCTCCTCCCCGCGCCGCGTACCGGAGAAGACGGCCGGCATACCGGCGAACTCTTCTTCGAGCTCCCGGCGGGCCGGGCCGTCGCCCACGAGGGCCAGCCTCGCGTCGGTCATGGCGCGAAGCACGGCCCTCAGGCTGCCGATGCTCTTCTCGCGGCCCAGCCGTCCGACGTAGAGCAGGACGGGGGCGTCGGGATGCCCGCCGGAGAGCTTGAGGCGCCACTTCTCCGAGCGTTTCTTCGGGTGGAAACGCTCGGTGTCCACGCCCTGGGGCCAGAGGTGGAGACGTTCTATGCCGTTCTCGCTCAGGTACTTTCGCGTGGTCTCTGAGGTGCAGAGGTTGATCCGCGCCCTGTTGTGCAGCGTCCGCGTCCACCACCGGCCCGCCTTCTCGCCTATCCCAAGACCATAGAACTGGGCGTAGGTCGTGACGTTCGTGTGGTAAGAGGCGACGAGCGGCACCCTCAGCCGGCGAGCGTAGAGAGGGGCGCCGCTGCCGAGAACGAACGGGTTGACGGCGTGGATCAGATCCGGCTCAAACTTCTTGAGGGCCAAGCCGACGCGCGGGTTGACGGGCGCGAGCTTTATCTGCGGGTAAGGCGGAAACGGCACGCTGGCGACCCGGTGGATCGGGACGTCGTGGTAGTAGGCCGGCCCCTCGCCGTAGCTCGGGGCGATCACCATCATCTCGTCGCCCATCTTCAGGAGCTCGTCTATGCTGCTGCGCAGCCGCGTGACGACGCCATCGAGGGCAGGAATGAAGGTCTCGGTGAAGATCGCGACTCTCATCCCTTCCCGGTAACCCCGGCTACCCCCTCCGCACCACGACCACCGTCGCGCACGTACCCTCTTATCGGCCCGTGATCGCCGCGGCCTAGAGGTTCGAGATGATCGCCTGCGTGAACTCTTTGGTGCCCGCGCTGCCGCCGAGGTCCTTGGTGCGGGTCTCCGGGCTCCTGAGCGCGGCCTCGATGCCGGACTGCACTCGGTCCGCGGCCTCCATGTGGCCGAGGTGTATGAGCATCTCTTTGGCCGAGAGCAGCGTGGCGAGCGGGTTTGCCCGGTTCTGCCCGGCGTACTTGGGCGCGGAGCCGTGGACCGGCTCGAAGACGGCGGTGTCTTCGCCGATGTTCGCGCCGGGCGCCACGCCGAGCCCGCCCGTGAGGCCGGCGCAGAGGTCAGAGAGGATGTCGCCGTAGAGGTTCGGGCAGACCAGGACGTCGTAGAGGTGCGGTTTGGTCACCAGCTGCATCGCCATGTTGTCCACGATGCGGTCGTCGATCTCCTCGAAGTCGTTCTCGTATTCTTTGGAGACCTCGAAGAAGACGTCGCGGAACAGGCCGTCGGTGAACTTCATGATGTTGGCCTTGTGGATCACGGTGATGTGCTTGCGGCCCTGCTCCTTCGAGCGCTCGAAGGCCATCCGGCAGATCCGCTCCGTGCCCTCGCGGGTGATGATCTTGATAGACTCGGCCGCGTGCTTGCCGACGGTGTGCTCCACACCAGCGTACAGATCCTCCGTATTCTCGCGGTAGATGATGAGGTCGATGTCCTGGTGCGGCGTCTCGATGCCGGGCAGGCTCAGGCTCGGCCGGATGTTCGCGTAGAGATCCAGTTCTTTACGCAGCGCCACGTTCACCGAGCGGAATCCGGTGCCTACCGGCGTGGTCAGCGGCCCTTTGATGGCTACCTTGTTGCGCCGGATGGACTCCAAGACGGACTCGGGCAGGGGCGTACCCGCTTTGTCCATCACCGTTTCGCCGGCCTCGGCGATCTCCCACTCGATCCCGACGTCGAGCGCGGCGATCACGTCTTTAACGGAGTCGGTGAGATCCGGCCCGATGCCGTCGCCGGGTATGAGAGTAACTGTCTGCGCCACGCGCGAACCCCCTTCGGTTTAGACCCGGCATAGTATAGCGGTCGGCAAACGGGTTGTATGGGCGGCACGTCCCAAGCTACGCCAAGCTAGTCGCGGCCCGGAGGGTCCGTGGAGCTAGCTCTGCTGGGCCCCGAAGATTACCAGCAGCGCGGCGCCGACGAGGAGCAGGGCGAGCAGGATGATCACCGCGGTCGGTATCAGGACGACGGCGGCGGCCCGGCCGGTGGTCGTGGAGTGGACCTCCCTGATACCCAGCACCTGTATGACTATGGCGTATACGGTGATCAAGAAGCTCAACAACCCGCCGATTATCGGGCCGACCACCGGTATCAGGTTGAAGACGGAGGAGATCCAACCGACCACGAACGTGGCGCTGGTGTAGCTGACCACTCTGAACGTCGCCTCGTACCCGGCGTTGGAGGACCCGGCGAAGAGCAACACCAGCAGGTGGTAGATGCCGGCCCCGACGAAGAGGATCACTGCCACGACTATCGGGGTAAAGATTATGCTGCCGATAAAGCCCGCTATGGCGGCGCCAACGCTCGAGGTTCCCGCTGAGATGGCGGTCAGCATGTTGAAGAACCCGCCGAGTATGCCCAGAATCAGCGAGCAGACCACGGCGAAGACAAGGGGGTTGAGAAAATCTCCTCGACGGCGGATGCCGCCGAAGAAGGGCCCCGGCCGCGTAAGCACCTCCCTCACGGTCCTTATGAAGCTCTGGATCGGGTCCCGGTAGTCGAACTCTCCCCCGGCGGATGCCGACGCTCCTGGTGGTCCGCCGCCCGTTTCTCCACCCGAACCGCCGGAACCGGGCCGATCTCCCGTGTCGAACTCCATGCCGTCTCCCTTCGCGAGACCTCTCGATAAGATGAAATCTAGTGGTTTCGGACGCCAGGCGCAACGGCCATCTGCGTGAGGCTGCCGACGGCTCCGGACGACTACGTCGCGTCGTCGTGCTGTAGAATAAGCGGCAACGTGAGCATCCCGGTGGGAACGGGGAAGATCGGATGCCATCCACGATAGAGACCCTGGAGCGCGAGCTAGGCGAGGCCCAGGCAGAAAGAGAGAGGGAGCAGCGGGCGGTCTTGCGGGCCGAGAACGCCCACGAGGCGTCGTGCAGCGCGCGGGACGAGGCGTGGGCCGGGGGATCCACGACGGACCCCGAGGTGGAACGCCTCACGACGCTCGTCTACCAGCGCCGGCGCGAGCTATACGAGGCCATTGACAGGCTCAAGGCGGCCGAGGGCAAGGAGCGCAGGATCAAGAGCCGCCTCATGTACGTCCTGCCGGCCGAGAGGCGCCGCTACCTTCCGGGTACGGTCGATGAGGAGTTCGAGGCGCTTCTGGTGGCCGTCAGGGAGGCCTACGGCGAATCGTTGCCCGGGGTCGAGGTCTCCGTCGTGACGGAGAGGCCCGGCGAGGTTGACCTCCGCGGTGACGCGACCTGGCGCGCGCTGGAGCGGCTGTACTCGGGCACCGTCAGGCGGTGGGTCGAGATCCGGTCCGATGAGCACTCCCCGGACGCGGCCAGGATGGCCCGCCAGATCGGGTACTACGCCGGCGGGCACACCCCGCGCGTCTTCGTCGGCAACGAGGAGGTCAGGGTGGGCGGCCTACGGGGACTCGAGGACGTCCGTCCGCTCCCCGGCTACCAGACCCCCGAAGGCAGGCTCGCGCTCGCGCGCATAACGGCGAGACGCTACCTCGACGAGACCTCCGTCGCCCGCCTCGTAAAGCGGGCGCCTACCCTCATCCAGGTCGCCGAGATAGCCCGCCTCTACCAGACCATGAACCTGACGGTGGACGAGATCCGCTGGAGGCTGGAGCAGTTAATCTCCCTGCGCTTCGAGGTCCTGGAAGCGGTCTACGAACTCACCGGCGGACGCCGCCGGTTCTCCTTCTACGAGATAGCCCGCGCCGCCCGCCTCCTCGACGGCCACTTCCCCGACGCGGGC
>CAXTDD010000353.1:0-3913 GCA_964242955.1 uncultured Rubrobacteraceae bacterium
GTGGAGAACTTGAAGCCCTTGCGGTGGTTGAACTTCTCGACCGCCCGCATCAGGCCGATGTTGCCTTCCTGGATCAGGTCCAGCAGCGAGACGCCCCTGCCGGCGTACTTCTTGGCGATGGAGACGACGAGCCTCAAGTTCGCCTTGGTGAGGTGCGCCTTTGCGCGCCGGTCGCCGCGTTCTATGCGGCGGGCCAGGTAGACCTCCTGAGCCTTGGTAAGGAGCGGAGTCTTGCCGATCTCGTCCAGGTACATCTGGACGGCGTCGCCGGTGTAGCGGCTCTTCAGGTCGCCCTCCAGTACCTCTTCGACGAGCTGGGTGTCCTCGTCCTCGTTCATGGTCTCGGAGAGGAAACCCGCGTCCACCACCTCGACGCCGTTCTCCCTGAGAATGCCGTAGACCTGTTGGATCTCGTCGGTGGAGAGATCCACTTCCTGCAGGAGTTCGAGCACCTCGTTCGATTCCAGCGTGCCGGTCTCCTGACCGGCTTCGAAAAGCTCGCGTATCTCCTCTATGTCCCGCAGATCGCGTTGTGGCTGCAAGAATTCTCTCCGGAGATTTGGGGTTGAAACCCTTCCGTAGCCTGCACGTAATATATCTTAAAAGGATCATTATTCAATTCGGGGTCCCCGCGGGGACCCCGCCTGTTAAAGCACCTGGGAGGTCGGGAGCATGATGGGTCTGAGGAACCTGTACAAGGTCTTCAACGAGACGCGCAAGGCCAGCCGGGGACGGGCGACGCTCGCCGTCGTGGGCGACTCTCTGCGGACGGGGGAGCTGGCGGACCTTCTCGGCGCGCAGCAGAGCCTGAGGGGGGCCGACGTGATCCTGACCGTCTCCGAGTCCGCCGTCGCCCTCTCCGGCAAGGCCGTGGACGATGTTGGGGAGATACCGCTGCCGCCCCCCGGTGCTGCCTCGGCCGATGAGCTCGCGCCGCGCATCGCGAAGGCGCTCGACGAGGACTATTTGGTGCCGCTGGCGAAGGCTTATCCGGCCGTACGGCGGGCGGCGTGCGAGGAGATCATCCGCCACAACGCCCGCCAGAACGCGGTCGTGGGCGCGCTCCCGATCCCGGGTGCCGACATGCCGGTGATGACGGCGAACCAGGCGAGGATGGTCCTGAGCCTGGCCGCCGCCTACGACGAGGAGCTGTCGCTGGAGCGGGCGCGCGAGCTGATCGGCGTGCTCGCCGTGGGCTTCGGCCTCCGGGCGCTCACGCGCCAGGTGGTCAAGGTCGTGCCGGTCGGGGGTTGGGCCGCGGCGGCGGCCATCGGGTACGCCGGAACGGTGGCGATGGGCCGGTCCACGATGCTGTACTTCGAGCGCGGCGGGCAGAAGGTCGGGCAGAAAGAGACCGAGGAGATCCGGCGCAGGGCCGCAGAGGAGGCGAAGAACTTCGTCGCCCGCTTCAGGCACCGGTGAGGCAAGTGACACTCCCGCCGCTATAATCCGCTGCATGAATTTGTTCCTCGGACGGACGTTCTCCGACTTCAGAAAGATAGCCTTCAGGTCCTTCGCCGCCCTGACGGTCTTGCAGGCCGCGATCGTGGGCGTGCTGGTGACGATGGCCCAGTTGCGCAAGCGCCGGGCCGGCCCCCGGGGCGGGTTCCCGTGGGAGGATCAGCCCGGCCTGAGGTCCGAGACGGGCGACGGGTTCAAGCTCTTCCCCTACGGCGTGCAGCTCTACGACGCGATGCTCGAAGACATCCGCAACGCGAAAGAATGCATCTACGTTGGGACGTTTATCTGGAAGGGCGATGAGGTGGGGCGGCGCTTCGTGGAGGCGTTGGCGGCCAAGGCGCGCGAGGGGGTTCGGGTGTGCGTGATCTTCGACGGCCTCGCCAACGTGTTCGTCTCTTCCGAGTTCAAGGACTTCCCCGAGGAGATCCACACCCTCCACTTCCGCCCGCTGTGGGGGCCGAGGAACCTCCTAAACCCTCTCAACTTCTTCCGGTACCACAAGCACATAATGAGCGTGGACGGCGACATCGGCTTCGTCGGCGGCTACAACATAGGCTCGCTCTACGCGAGCGGCTGGCGCGACACCCACATCCGCATCGAGGGCTCCGACGCCCGCGAGGTCGAAAACGATCTCGTGGACTTCTGGAACGACCACCGCACCCCCGACCTGCCCGTGCTCGAGGCCGCCGGGGAGCGCGCCTGGAACCCGAGGACCATCTTCCACAGGAACGACCCCTACATGAGGATGTTCCCGATCCGGGCGATGTATTTGGAGGCTATAGACCGCGCCAACAGACACATCTACCTCACCCACGCGTACTTTATCCCCGACCGGGCGATGCGGGCCGGGCTCGTCGAGGCGGTCAAGAGGGGTGTCGACGTGCAGGTCCTCGTGCCCGAGGAGTCCAACCACGTCACCGCCGACTGGCTCGCCCGACGCCACTTCTGGGAGTTGTTGGAGGGGGGCGTCAGGATCTTCCTGTACAAGCACATCATGATCCACTCCAAGACCGCCACCATAGACGGCATCTGGTCCACCGTCGGCACGGCCAACATCGACCGCTACAGCCTGCTCGGCAACTACGAGACGAACCTCGAGGTCTACAGTGAAGGCCTCGCCGATCAGATGGAGCGGATGTTCGAGCTGGACAAAACGAACGCGCGCGAGATCTCCCTCAAAGAATGGGAGAACCGCCCCCTCCCCGCGAAGGTCGTGGAACGCATCCTCGCCAACCTCAGCCCGCTGGTTTAGAGGTTTCGGGTTACAGGGCTGCGCCTTCCTCGGTGGGCCGCGGCGGGCGCCTATGCCTCCGTTTGTATAATGACGATTAGTTTGGGGCCGGGGTATTTAGGAGGATCGATTGGCGCGCTGGCGGTTTCTTGAGCCGGACGATGGGGCGGTGGGGGACCTCGCCCGTGCGGCCGGGGTGGATCCCCTCTGCGCCCGCGTGCTCGCCAATAGGGACGTTCGGCCCGATGACGCCCTTGCTTTCCTGACCCCTTCCCTCAAGACCATCGGGATGCCCGAGGAGGACCCGTGGGGGGTGGCGGCCCGGCGGGTGGCGAAGGCCGTCAAGAACGGGGAGAGGATCGGGGTCTTCGGCGACTACGACACCGATGGTCTGACCTCCGCCGCCGTGCTGTACCTGGCACTCTCGAACTACACGGAGAACGTGGTCGTCGCCCTGCCGACCCGGCAGACGGGCTACAGCCTGCGCGAACCATACGTCCGGGACCTCTTCGCGGAGAGCGTGGATCTGCTCGTCACGGCGGATTGCGGTATCTCCAACAGGACCGAGATCGCGCTGGCGAACGAGCTCGGGATGGAGGTGATCGTGACGGATCACCACATCCCGCCGGAGGATACGCCGGACACGGCCGTGGCCGTCATCGACCCGAAGCTCTGGGACCCTGACGACCCTTTGGCCGGCGTGGGGGTGGCGTGGAAGTTCGCCTGGGCCGTCGCCCGCGAGCTCGGGGACGCGGAGGGCAAGCGGCGGCTGGGGCGGCTGCTCGACCTCGTCTCCGTCGGGACCGTCGTGGACATAGCGCCGCTCGTCGGGGACAACCGGGCGCTAGCGATGATGGGCCTCAAGCACATCAACCGGGGGCTCGTCGCGCGCAGCGCCAGGCCCGGTATCGAGGCGCTCGTGAAGGTGGCCGGGGTGCGCGGGGAGTTGAACGAGGAGGACCTCGGGTGGAAACTCGGGCCGCGGCTGAACTCCATCGGCAGGATCAAGAACCCCAGGCCCGCCCTCGACCTGCTGCTGACCGAAGACCGGGCCCAGGCTAACAGGATCGCCTGGGAGCTCAACCAGCTCAACTCCGAGCGCCAGCGGCGCACCCGCTACGCCGTCGAGCGGGCGATGGAGGAGGTCGACCCGGAGCAGGACTTCAAGGTCGTCGTCACGGACGAGACTGGGGGGCTGGCGGGTCTCGTCGCCGGCAGGGT
>CAXTDD010000354.1:0-3907 GCA_964242955.1 uncultured Rubrobacteraceae bacterium
TACTGCGTGCCGGCCTGCCCCTACGGCGTCATAACCCAGTTCCCCGGCGACGGCCGGGCCTTCAAGTGCACCCTCTGCTACGACCGCCAGCGCGACGGCCTCGAGCCGGCCTGCGCCAAGGCCTGCCCGACAAACTCTATCCAGTTCGGGGACGTCGAGGACCTCAAGGAGATCGCCGCCGAGCGTGTCCAGGAGCTGCACGACAAGGGCTACAGCCAGGCCTACGTCTGGGGCACGCCCGAGGTCGGGGGGACCGGCGGCATAAACGGCAACCACTCCAAGTTCATCCTCATGGACGAGCCGGAGACCTACAATTTGCCGAAGCATCCTTACTTGCCGCAAGAGAAGGTGAAGGGTGGCGTGATCGCGGGTGCTGTCGCGGCCGGCGTGCTAGGGGCTGTCGTGGCGTTGGCGTTCAGGGATTAGGAGACCGTAGGGACTTGGAGTGGAGCAGGATGGTTCCGGAGCTCACGGTCTCGGACTTCGACGAAAGCCTCGCATTCTACACGGAGAAGCTCGGCTTCGAGGTCGCGTTCTCCCGATCCGATAATGTCGCCTTCGCCTACATGGACTTTGAGGGCGCGCAGTTGATGCTGGAAGAGTTTCATAAGGACGGGTGGAATGTGGCGGGGCTCGACAAGCCTTACGGCAGGGGGATCAACCTCCAGATAGAGTGCTCCGACGCGGGCCGGCTGAGGGACGGCTTGGCCGGTTCCGGATACTCGCTCTACCGCGAGGTCGAGGACGTGTGGCGCGATACGGGTGACACTATTACAGGCTCGCGGGAGTTCCTGGTCCAGGACCCGGACGGCTACCTGCTGCGCTTTTCGCAGCACCTCGGCGAACGCGAGAAGGCGATCCACAAGACGGACCTTGAGAGGGGAAGAGATGTCTGACGCCACAAGGCAAGGCCTGTCGCAGAGCAACGGCCATGTGGGGAACGGGAGGCCCCAGACCTCCCACCATCCTGAGACGGATCCGGAGCGGAAAGACAAGAACTACTACGGCATCCCGCCGATAAAGCACGCGCATTGGACGTGGCAGATCCCGGTCTACTTCTGGATCGGCGGCATCGGCGCCGGGACGCACCTGTTCTCCACCGTGGCCCAGCTTCTCGGGCACGAGGACGAGGCGATGAAGCGGGCCAGCCGCTACACCGTGCTCGTCACCATGATGCTTAGCCCCGTGCTCCTGATCTGGGACCTCGGCCGCCCCGAACGCTTCTACAACATGATGCGTGTCCTCAAGCTGCGCTCGCCGATGAGCACCCAGAGCTGGTCGCTCTTGATGTTCGGCAACCTCGGCGGCCTGCTCGCCACGCGCCAGGCCGCCAAAGACGGCCTGCTCGGGCGCAACATGCTCTCGCGGCTCCTGATCCGGCTGGTCCCGGAGCGCCTGCTCTCCGTCCTGACCCTGCCGTTCGGCCTGTTCGTCGGGTTCAACACGGGCAACCTCATAAGCGCCACCTCCGTCCCGATCTGGGCCCGCAACTGGATGCTTATGGCCCCGACCTTCCTCGCCTCGGGCCTCTCGACGGCTCTCTCCTGGCTCTCCCTCGTCCTCCACCTGACCCACTCTGGCGAAGCGAAGACCCTGCGCGCCCTGCACCGCGCCGAGAAGGCGACCATCGTCATCGAGGCCGGCCTGATCGCCGCCTCGCTCGTTCGGATGAGCCGGTGGAGCAAGCCGCTCTTCTCGAAGTCCGTGGCCCCCCTCTTCGTCGGCGGCGCTATTCTCAGCGGCATTGTCGCCCCCTTCGCCCTCCTCTTCTCCGGCAAAGAGAGTCGCCGAAAGAGCATGCTCTCCTCCGTGCTCGTGCTCGCCGGTGGCCTCGCGTTCCGGTTCGCGCTCATAAAGGCCGGCAGGATTAGCGCCGACGACCCCGAGGAGTACTTCACCTTCGCCAGCGGCGAGAGCGCCCCGCAGCCGGAAGACAGCATCTAGAGCGGTCGGCCGCTGGCCGGACGATATAATCGCGTGTGGTTCGACGAGAGGACGATCCATGCGAGAGACCTACGAGGCTATATTGCGCGGCGACTATCTGGAATGGAGCGGAGAGGCTCGTCCGAGCCTGGCCGACCTGGATCGGCCGGTTCCCGTGCGCGTAACGATACTCGACGACGCGGCCTCGGGAAGAGGTGTTCGAGGGCGACGCATGGCGGAGCCCCTGGCGCAACTGGCCGCCTCGCACGCGCTTGCGAGCCTGGAGGATCCAACATCCTGGGAGCGCGAGGTGAGACGGGAGCGTCTGTTGCCTGACAGAGACGGGTGATGCTGCTCGACAGCAACGTCATCATCTACGTGGCCAAACCGGAACACGAAGCACTACGTCACCTCATCGTTGAACACGCGCCCGCCGTGTCCGCCGTCAGTTACGTTGAGGTGCTCGGGTACCATCAACTAACCGAACAGGAGAGACACTATTTCGAGACGTTCTTCGCGGCGGCCCCCGTGTTGAACATAGGGACGTCGGTCCAGGAACAAGCGGTGCGTTTGCGTCAGCAGAGGAGGATAACCCTGGGTGATGCCCTCGTGGCCGGAACCGCCCTGGCTCACGACCTCACGCTCGTTACAAGAAACAAGCAAGATTTCCGGTGGATCGAGAACCTCTCCCTGCTGGATCCTCTCGAGGAAACCCCCTGACAACAACGTACTGGGGGACGACTGCCGACAGGATCAGCGCCGACGACCCCGAGGAGTACTTCACCTTCGCCAGCGGCGAGAACGCCCCGCAGCCGGAAGACAGCGTTTAGAAGGTTTCAGGTATCATGGGTTACCCTTGCTGGGGGCCGTAGATCCAACTCCCAGTTCTGGCCGACGAGGTCCGCGCCGAAGCTATGGTGCTGTTCTTCCTCCACGAGTTTGAAGCCCTGCTCTTCGTAGATGCGCCTGGCGGAGCGGAGCACGCCGTTGGTCCACAGCACGAGCTTCTGGTAGCCGCGGTTCCGGGCGAAGCGGACGCACTCTTGGACGAGGCGCGCGCCCAGGCCAACCCCGCGCGCGTCCGGCTCGACGAGGAGTAGCCTGAGCTTTGCGACCTCGTCCGTCTCCCTGACGACGAAGACGCAGCCGACGTTCCTGCCGCCCATCTCGGCGATCCAACACCGCTCCCACGCTGGATCGTACCCTTCCACGAAGTCGGCCACTATCCTCGCCACCAACGCCTCGAAAGTCTCGTCCCACCCGTACTCCGCGGCGTAGATCTCGCCGTGCCGCTGCACGACCCACCCCATGTCCCCGGGCCCGGGCCGCCGCAACAGGAACGGCTCGGGAGAAGCTTCTTCCCCGCCCAAGACACCCTCAATGGTCCGCGTCGCGTCGATGAGCCGCCGCTGGTCCTCCTCGGAGAGGCCGGCGAGCATCCCGGCTACCTCCTCCCGCGACCGACGGTCCAACTCCGAGAAAGCCTCTTCACCCGCGGGGGTCAGGCGGAGAAGCCGTCGCCGCCCGTCAACCTCCGACGGGACCTTCTCCACGAGGCCCCGCCGTCCGAGCCCGGCGAGGATGCGGCTGAGGTAGCCGGGGTCCAGGCCCAACCCCCGCGACAGGTCCGATGCCACCGGCCCGTCCGCGTGCGCGACCTCGTACAGTACACGGGCCTCGGCCAGCGTGTAAGGGCTGTGCAACAACCCCTCGCGCAACACCCCGATTCTACGCGTGAAGAACCTGTTGAACCGCCGAACGCCATCTACCCGTGCCTGCTGCCCGCCCCGCATACGCCACCTCCCGATGTCCCCGCTATGGTCCCCTGTTTAGTTGCTTTTGTCAACTAAACAGGAGAGCGGAGGCCTTCGTACCGGGGTACGTTCGCGGGCGGTCCCTGGTCAGGTGGCCGTGTACCGTTCATCTGTAACGGGCTCCAACCAGTCGGTGCCGCCGTTGGAAGTAGCGGCGGGGCTGACGGCGG
>CAXTDD010000355.1:0-3904 GCA_964242955.1 uncultured Rubrobacteraceae bacterium
GGTAGAAGGGCATGAAACCGAAGGGCTTGGTGCTCGCGGCCCGGATCACCTCCCAAACGTCTATGCCCATCCGGTCGCAGAGGACGGCCAGCTCGTTTATGAGGGCTATGTTCACGCCGCGGAAGACGTTCTCGAGCAGCTTGGAGAGCTCCGCGCTCTCCGGCGCCGAGACCTCGTGTATGTCGCGGGCGATAGTGCCGTAGAGCTCCCTGGCGCGCCGGGTGCACTCCGGCGTTACCCCGCCCACGACCCGCGGCGTGTTGCCGATCCCGTAGCGCTTGTTGCCGACGTCCACCCGTTCGGGGCTGTAGGCGAGGAAAAAATCTTCGCCCACCCTGCGGCCGGCCCGCTCGAAGACGGGCAGTAACAGCTCGCGGGTGGTGCCAGGGTAGGTGGTGCTCTCGAGCACTACGAGGGCGCCAGGCTGCAAATTCTTTGACACCTCTTCGGCTCCGGCAACGACCACGGAGAGGTCGGGCTCCCTGTATCGGTCCAGGGGGGTGGGCAGGCAGACGATCACCGCCCCCGCCTCTCCGAGACGTCCATACTCCTCCGAGACCTCGAGTCGTCCCGCCGCGATCAACGCGGCAGGACGCCCAGCGGACACGTCCTCTACGTAGGACTCGCCGGCCTCAAGGGCCTTTATCCTGTCGCGGTTCACGTCCACCCCGACCACGTGGACTCCGGCCTCCGCGAATGCCACCGCGAGCGGCAGCCCCACGTACCCCAACCCAACCACCCCGACGTTACCTGCGCCTTGCGGCTCGTGCAATACGGCCTCCTCGCGTGCCCGTACTCGTGTGAGGGAGGTTCGGGGGTCGGCTAATGTGCCGTGCCCCCGATCTGCCACCATCCGGATACCCGGAAAGTTGTCCGGGTAATCTCGAAAGCCCACAGGGCATCAGAGACGCCGGGGGCCCCGGACGGCCGACTTTCGCGGAGGCCCTGTTCGTGGACCGCGTGGCGAGGTCTCGCGTGGTGCCCCCGTTGGACGCGGACGCACGCACGTCGGGCGAGGCCGGGGCGCTCCCCTTCCAATCCCTTCAGCATGCCGGTAGTATTTGCCGGGTCTACGAAAGGGACCGGTTGCCAAAACAGGTCAAGAAGCGGCTCGTGGTCTTGGGTGTGCTGGGCGTTGCCTACTCGATAGCCATAGTGCCCGTCTACGCGGCGATAGGGGGCGCCTCCTACGGGCTGGCCGCGCTATTGGTCGGCGCGGCGGGGTTGCTGCTCGGCCTGCGGGCCGGCCTGCTCTTCGGGCTGCTGATGCTTCCCCTGCACGTCGCCCTCTTCGCCGCAGCCGGCAACCCGGTCCGGGAAGTGCTAAGCCCGGACCATGCGTGCGGACACCTTTTCCTGGCGGCGATCGGTGCGGCCGTCGGGCGGATGCACGACCTCAACGAACGGATCAAGAGGCAGGCTAGCGAGCTCGAGCACCGGGCTTCCCACGACCCCCTCACCGACCTACCGAATCGTGCCCTGTTCGCGGACCGTCTCTCGAGCGCCCTGTCCCGTTCGCGACGGCTCCGGCGGCCGGTCGCGGTGCTCTTCGTGGACCTCGACGACTTCAAGGCCGTCAACGACTCCCTCGGGCACGCGGCCGGCGACCAGTTGCTGGTTGCCGTTGCCGGACGGCTGCGGACGTGCATGCGACCGCAGGACTCCGTCTCGCGCCTCGGGGGGGATGAATTTACCGTCCTGCTGGAGGGCGTCTCCGGAGAAGATGAAGCTGCCACGGTCGCGCGGCGGATCGCGGACGGTTTGCGGGCGCCTTTTTCCCTGGAAGGACGCGAAATGCTCGTCGGGGCGAGCATCGGTGTTGCCCTGAGCGCCTCCCCGATGGACCGGCCAGAGGATATCCTGCGCGAGGCGGACTCGGCGATGTACCGGGCCAAGAGGAGAGGAAGGACGACGCGAGAGGCCTTCGGGTCGGGTGCGTAGCGGAGTTCGTGCGCGGGATTCCGAGGACCCCGTTTCGCCGGACGACCCTTGAGTCTTCTGGTGCTAGAAGCACCGGAACTACAGAGCCGACCCCGAGGGTGGCGCGGCCGGTACGGCAGGGGCGGGCTCATTATGGATTAGGAGGGTGCCACGGCCGGCCGCCGACGTCCCACTACCGAGCACGGCGATCCTGCAGGGAACGGCACAAAGGTCCGGATTGCTTCGAGAGATCCGACGCCGGCAGAGGTAACGTCTCCGCTGACCGCCCGAAATTGACCGAAGGACGTTCTCGCCGTCACGCCCTACCAGGGTGACCGCAGACGGGCCTGTAGGCCAACCAGCGCCTCCGCGTCGCCTGATCAGGACGTGGGGACGGCAGAGGAAGAGAAGGAAACCTCGGACGGGTACACTGTGTGAGCATGGAGTTTCAGTACACGCCCTACGTCTTCCTTCCGCTCGCGTCTGCGGCTGTTCTGGTCATGCTGTCTCTCTTTGCCCTACGGCGTCAGACCACGCCCGGGGCCGTCCCGTTCGCGGTGCTGATGCTCACGGCAGGCCAATGGAAGCTAGCCTACGCCCTGGAGATGAGCGCGGCCGGCCTCGCGGGCAAAGTCTTTTGGGCGAAGGTCGAGTACCTCGGCCTGGTCGCGGTGCCGGTTGCGTGGCTGGTGTTCGCCGTTGCCTACACCGCGCCGGGGAAGGGCTGGCTCTCGCCGCGCAACCTGGCGCTCCTCTCCCTGGTGCCCCTCGTCACGTTGGGCCTGACGTGGACCAACGGGGCGCACGGCCTGATGTGGACTTCCGCAGACCTCGACGCCTCCGGACCCTTCGTGGCGCTGGAGACGGCGAGCGGCGCGTGGTTCTGGGTCAACGCGGCCTACTCCTACGTTCTGGCCTTCCTGGGGACGGCACTGCTCGTGCGCGGGTTCGCCCGCTCGGCGCGGGTCTACCGTGGGCGGGGCGCCGTCCTGCTGGCCGGCGCGCTTGTGACCTGGATCTGCAACGCGCTGCACCTCCTCGGGGCGGACCCGGTGGAGCACCTGAACCCCAGCGTGGTCGCCTTCCCGCTGACGGGTGCCCTGTTTGCCTGGGCGCTGTTCCGCCTGCGCCTGCTGGACGTCGTGCCGGTGGCGCGCGACGCCGTTATCGAGGGCATGGGAGACGGCGTGATCGTGCTCGACGATCGGGACCGCGTCGTGGACCTCAACCCGGCAGCGGGGCGGGTGCTAGGCATCCGGGCCTCCGATGTCGTGGGCCGGGACGCGGATAGGATATCCTCCCCGCTGCGGCGGGCGATCCTTCCCAACGTCGACCCCTCCGGGGACCCGTCAGGGGATCCCCCCCAGCGGGAGGACCTTTTCGCGACGCCGCGGGAGGTCACCCTGGGCGAAGGTGCGGACCGGCGCGATTACGAGGTGGCGCTCTCGCCGCTCGGGGGTGGCGAGACCGCGGGCCGGCTGGTGGTGTTGCGGGACGTGACCGAACGCAATCGGGCCGAGGAAACCCTGAGGCTGAGAGACCGGGCCATCGCCGAGAGCGGCGAGGGTATCCTTATCACCGACCCGGCCCGAACCGACAACCCCGTGGTCTACGCGAACAGGGGTTTCGAGCGCCTCACGGGCTATACGGCGGAGGAGGCGATCGGCCGCAACTGCCGGATGCTCCAGGGCCAAGATACGGGCCAGCCGGCCCTCGCCGACGTACGCTCCGCCATCGAAGAGGGCCGGGAGTGGTCCGGGATCTTGCGCAACTACCGCAAGGACGGTACCTCCTTTTGGAACGAACTCTCCGTCTCCCCGGTCCGTGATGAGGGGGGCCGCCTCACCGCCTTCGTTGGGGTCATGAACGACGTAACGGAGCGTAAGGTCATGGAAGACCGGCTGGCGTACCAGGCGTTCCACGATTCCCTAACGGGTCTGCCCAACCGGGCCCTGCTTTCGGACCGCGTTGGCCGCGCCCTGGC
>CAXTDD010000356.1:0-3902 GCA_964242955.1 uncultured Rubrobacteraceae bacterium
CCCCTGTTTATCGGCGCGGAGTTGCGGCAGCGCGCGCAAGCGCAGGCCGCGGCGCGCGCTGCGCAGCAGCCCGGCCTCGGCATTGGCAGTGACGGCGACAAGGGGACGCCATGAGCACACGACTCAACCGCTTGGACCACGTGGTCATCCGGGTCGGGGACGTGCAGGAGAGCCGCAGATGGTACGAGGATATTCTTGGGTTCCGCACGCTCGACGGCCCGACGGACCGGGCGAGCCTCTCGCGTAACGGCAGGACGCTGGACCTCGTGCTCGTCGGGGGCGGCTCGGGCGTCGAGAGCTTCGCCTTTGGGGTAGAGGACGAGGCGGCGTTCGACGAGTACGAGCGGTGGCTCAAGGGGGCCGGCGTGGACTACGAGCGCACCGATGGGCTGGGCCGTCCGGGGATCGCCGCGTTGCTGCGGCATCCGTTGCCGGAACGGGCTGTGGTCTTCGAGGTCGCGTTGGCCCATGGCGGTCGCGCGACGGGCGTGACGGAGACTGAGTGGGACGGTCAAAGCCCCTTCCCCACGGATATAGACCACGTCAACCTTATCGCCAACGACGTGGTGCGGGCGAGCACGGAGCGCGTGCGCGACAAGCTCGGGCTGGCCTTGACGGACGTGCTGGTGCCGGCAGACGAGTGGACCCTGACGTTCCTGCGCACCCAGGACCTGCATCACGAACCAGGATTCGTCGCTATGCCCGACCCGGGTGTGACGCTGCACCACTTCGCCCTGTGGATGCACGGGGCAGAGCACCACCGGATGTTCGCCGATCATCTCGCGAGCAACGGGCAGTCGGCGACGATGGAGTGGCCCGGCATCGCGCGTCATGGCGGTCCCAGCAACAACCTCGTCATCTATTTGTTCGATCCCTCGGGCAACAGGATCGAGCTGTGGGCCGAGATGGGAACGATTCCCGAAGGCTGGGAGACCGCCATCTGGGGCCCCGACGACATCCCGGAGACCATCAACCGTTGGGTCCACGGGTGGGCCCCCGAGTCGTTCTTGACGGTGGGCTCCTGACCGCCCCTACGGGTCGGACCCGGCGGCGGCGGCGATCCTTCGCGCCGTCGTGCGGAGCATGTCGACGGCGGGGGCGGCCAGGTCGTCGAGCCCGCTGTCCTGGCGGCCCACCATGGCGATCGTGGCCACGATACCGTCGTGCTGCAGGATAGGCGCGGCGACGACCGTGATGCCTTCGATGACGCCGTCGGAGACCGCGAGCCCCTCGTGCCGGATCGCGTCGAAGTCGTCCTCCGGCGCCCGGTTGCCCCCGCCGTCTGCGGCCGCCGCACGAGCTTCGGCCGAGTGGGCGAGGAAGAGCCGGCCCTGCGCCGACGTCCGCACCGGCAGTCGCGAGCCGGTGCGTATCGACAGGGATACCAGGCGATCGGTTCGATCGACTACGCTGACCACGATCGGCGCGAAGCCGTCCCAGATGGAGAGGACCACCGTCTCGTTCGTCGCCTCCGACAGGCGCTCCAGGTGCGGGGTGGCGGTCTTGATGATCGAGAGGTTCGACAACGCCGTCTGTCCGAGCTCGATCACCCGCGCGCCCAGGCTGTACGTGCCCCTGGCCTCGTCGTACCGCAGCAGCCCGGTCGAGCGCAACGACATCCCGTAGCGGTGGACGGTCGCCCGAGACATGCCGAGGCGCTCGACGAGCGTCGCCAGCGTCAGCTCGGGTTCGGCCGGCGAGAACAGCCCGAGCATCGTGGCCGCACGCTCGACCGACTGGATCGGGACCACGCCCGGGCCGTCGCCGTGGACGCCACCGTTCCTCGGGCTCACCGTCGCTCCCGGAAGACCGATCTCAGGCCGGACGCGAGGACCACAACGTCGCTGGTCAGGGTCGAGTACACACCACCAGTATGCACCACCGGCCCCCGCTCTGCTCCGTGCCGACCGAAAGCGATCCCGGCAGCCTCCGCGGTCGCCGCGACGCGATCCACCACGGCGGCGACGCGCGCCGATACCTCCTTCGTCGTCGGATCGCCGAGACGCACCGAGAGGTCGGCCTCCCCGACGAAGAGCACGTCCACCCCCGCAGAGGCAACGGCCGCGAGGACGTCTTCGCTCAAGTCGCGCTCGATCTGCGCGACGAGCACCGGCTCGCCCGCGATACCCGCCCGAAGCTCGGCAACCGAGCGGCCACCGTACTCACCGTCGCGCTGACTGGGGACATGCCCCGCTCGCCGTCCGGCGCGAAACGGGCGCTGCGCACGAGCGCGAGTGCCTCCCCCTCGCTCGCGACGTCGGCGAGCTGAATCCCGGTCGCGCCGGCGTCCAGCCACCGATCGACGGCCCCGGGCTCGATCGCCGGCGTGCGGACGAGACACGGCAGACCGAGCGCCCGCGTGTAGGCGATCTGACCGAATGCCTCGGAGTCCCCGATCGTAGAATGCTCCAGGTCCAACGCGCAAAAGTCGGCGCCGGCCGCGGCGATCGCGTCGAGCGTTTCCAGGCCCGCAAGCTTCACGAAGCAGCCGCGAACACGCCGACCAGCACGTAAAGCCTCAGACAGCTCCAACCGCCCAGATGTTCTTGACAGGAGGGTCATTATACCGTATTATGATACACACGCTCACAACATGAGATAAAAATGAGGGAGGGAAAGGTGGCGGGTACGGCGAGGGTGGCGCGCGCACGGTGGTCTGACTTGACGATGGAAGATGTTCGGGCAGGTGTCAGGCGCTGCGGGTTCGGGGGTCGCGACGCGCTGCTGGTCATGAACGAGTTGCGGCCCGGGATGGAGGTTCGGCCGCATTCCCACGAGCACGAGCAGCTGGCGTTGGTATTGGAAGGGCGCGTCCGCTTTGATGTCGAGGGCGAGGTTTATGCTTTGGGGGCCGGGGAGGTGCTTCTGATTCCGGGGGGAGCGTTGCACGCCGGGGAGGCGATCGGCGACGGGCCGGCGCTCAACCTCGACGTCTTCGCGCCGCCGCGCGAGGACTACGCCCATCTGACGGCCTGGATGGACAGCACCGACGGCTAAGCACGGCCCGGCGTGAACGGCCGTCGTAACCCGAGGAGGTTTGAGATGACGGAGACGATGGACGACGCGCGGGCCTCCTCCGCGCGGGCCCCTTCAGGTTGGAGGCTGGCCGTGGACATCGGCGGCACCTTCACCGACGTCGTCCTGGCGGGGCCCGGCGGTCGCGAGGTCGTGACCACCAAGACGCTCACGACCGGGGACCCGCTCGACGGGGTCCGCACGGGAGTGACCGATGTAATGCGGCGCGCCGAGCTTCCGCCGGCCGCGTTGACCGAGCCTATCGTGCACGCCACGACCCTGGTGACCAACGCGCTGATCGAGGGAACCGGCGCGCGGGTCGCATTCGTGACCACCGCCGGCTTCGAGGACGTCTTCGAGATCCGCACCGAGCACCGTTACGACATGTACGACGTGCAGATCGAGTTCGCGCCGGCGCCCGTCCCACGCGGGCGGATCGTCGGCGTCGACGAGCGCACGCTTGCCACCGGCGCCGTACTACAACGGCCGTCGACCGAGGGGATCGCCCGCGTCGCCGCGGAGGTTGCGGCGATGGAGGTCGAGGCTGTCGCCGTCGGCTTCCTGCACAGCTACGCCAACGGCGAGAATGAGGCGCTGGTTGCGGACGCCCTGCGGGACGCCACGGGCCTGCCGGTGTGCACCTCGAGCGACGTCGCCGGCCTCGTCAGGGAGTACCCGCGGTTCGTCACGGCCGCCGCCAACGCGCAGACGGTCCCGATCTTGGGGCCGTACCTCGACCGCCTCGGCGAGTGGCTCGTCCGGCAGGGCATCCCGGCGTCCGTGCTGCTGATGCTCTCCAACGGCGGGGCGGGCGGCGCGCGCGTCGCCGGTCGGTACCCGATCCGGGCCATCGAGTCCGGGCCCGCGGCCGGGGCCCTGGCGGGAGC
>CAXTDD010000357.1:0-3899 GCA_964242955.1 uncultured Rubrobacteraceae bacterium
TGATCCAGGAGAGCTGGGTGGACTGGCCCGACAGCGTCTACGACAAGGTCGGCAACATCCTCATCAGCCGGCTGGCCGGCGCGGACGTCCGCCTGGTCCGGGCGGGTTTCGGGATCGGGTTCAAGGAGAGCTGGGACGCGGCCGTAGCCGAGATCGAAGCCTCCGGCGGCAAACCTTACGCCATCCCCGCCGGCGCCTCGGACCACGAGCTCGGGGGCTTGGGCTTCGCGAACTGGGCCCACGAGGTCGAGGCCCAGGAGGAGGAACTGGGCGTCTTCTTCGACACCATAATCGTCTGCTCCGTCACCGGCAGCACGCAGGCCGGCATGGTCGCCGGCTTCGCCGCCCTGGAGGAGGCCGGGAGCAGCCCCCGCCGGATAATAGGCATCGACGGGTCGGCGAAGCCCCAAGAGACCAGAGACCAGGTAACGCGCATAGCCCGCAACACCGCCGGGCTCATCGGGCTCAAGCGGGAGCTCGGCGACGACGAGGTCGTTCTCGACGACGGGTACCATGCTGGCGTCTACGGCATCCCGGACGAAACGACCCTCGACGCGATGCGGACGGCGGCCCGCACCGAGGGCATGGTCACCGACCCCGTCTACGAGGGGAAGTCCATGGCGGGCATGATCGACCTGGTGAAACGGGGCGAGATCCCACCAACATCAACCGTCCTCTACGCCCACCTGGGCGGCCAACCGGCCCTCAACGGCTACAGCACCCTGTTCTCCTGAGCTGACGGCCAAACAGCATCAGCGCGGGTGGTCCCAGCGCCGCCGGCTCGTTTCCAAAGACGAAGACGACCCGGGAAGGTCACGGGCAGGACGTCCCGGCCAACCTCTCCGCCTCCCGCATAGCCGGTCAGCCCCCGGGGTAACATGCACGGGACGGCCGCGAAGAGAGGATACTAGTCGGATGCCGGTTGCAGGCAACACCGCGCGCCCGCGACCGAACGCGGAGGGTCGTCCGTGAGGCGTTATGTGGGGCGGCTTCTAGGGTGGTTCCGAGACCGCGAGAAATTGGGGTCCGGGTCGGATGCGGCGTCCGAGCCGGACGTGACGGCCCGCCCGACGCCGATCCCGATCTCCCGGCGCACCCGGACCGTCCTGATACTCGCGTTTGCCGTCTTGCTGGGGTTGGTGGTCTGGTACGTGCCGAGCGTGCTCTCGACCGTGATCGGCGGCTTCGCGCTCGCGCTGGCGCTCTCGTTCCCGGTGCGCTGGCTCTCGTGGCTCATGCCCCGCGGGCTGGCGATCCTCGTCACGTTCCTGACGCTGCTGGGAACGCTCGTGCCGGCGGTGCTCTACCTCGTGCCGCTGGCGGTGGAGCAGATCTCCGCCCTCGCCGACTCCCTGCCCGCCATAGCGAACACCGCCGAGCGCTACCTGCGCGACGTCTTGAACCTCCTCCAGGACAGGGGCCTTTTGCCGTCCAATCCCGACCAGGTCGCCCAGAGGGTCAGGGACTCCCTGACGAACGCCGCGCAGGCGATCGGCAGGAACGCCCTCGGCGGGGCTTTAAACGTCGTCACCGGCACGGTCGGCTTCGCGCTCACGCTCTTCGGGGCGGTCTTCGTGGGCGTCTACCTGCTCGTGGACGTGCGCCGCTTCGAGGCGGCCTTCCTGACCGCGGCACCCCACCGCTACCGCCGGGACGCGAAGACGTTGTGGGAGGCTTTCGGCTTCTCGCTCTCCAAGTACCTCGGCGGCCTCGTCCTCGTGCTGCTAATACAGGGCGCGATCTCGGCGATCGGCCTCTTCCTGCTCGGCGTGCCCTACGCTCTAGCTTTAGGGGCCTTCGTCTCCGTCGCGGCCGTCATACCGTACCTGGGGGCCTGGATCAGCGCCATCCCCGCCGTGCTCGTGGCCCTGACCGCCGTCTCGCCGACGACCGCGCTCCTCACGGCGCTCTTGTTCCTCGGCATCCAGCAGCTCGAAGGCAACTTCCTGACGCCCAAGATCCAAGGCGACACCCTGCGCGTGCACCCGATCCTGGTCTTCCTCGCCGTGATAATCGGCGGGGGGCTGGCCGGCATCGTCGGCGTGATCGTCGCCGTCCCCTCGCTGGCCGTCCTGCGCGTCCTCTTCGACTTCTTCCGCGTCCGGCTCACGACGAAGCGCTAGCGTGGCGGCCCGGCGGGTCGCCCTTTGGGTTTCTACTACGAGGGAGGGGCTAGCTCGAAGTGACGGGGGCCGGCCTCGCTTCCGGCGCGTCTTCGGTGAGGATCTCCAGGTCGTCCTCCGGGCTATCGAGGATCTTGCGGGCGTAGGCGGCGTCCCACTGGCCCTCCCACTTGGCGACGACGATCGAGGCCACCGTGTTGCCGCAGACGTTGGTCAGGGCCCGGCACTCGCTCATGAACTTGTCGATGCCGAAGATCAGCATCACGCCCGCCACCGGGATCGTCCCGACCGACGAGAGGGTCGCCGCCAGGACTATGAAGCCGGATCCCGTAACCCCCGCCGCACCCTTGGAGGTGAGCAGCAGCACGCCGAGTATGCCCAACTGCTGCCCGAGCGAGAGGTTCACGTTCTGCGCCTGGGCTATGTAGACGGCCGCCAGCGAGAGGTAGATGGAGGTGCCGTCGAGGTTGAACGAGTAGCCGGCCGGGACGGTGAGCCCCACCACCGGCCTCGGGCATCCCAGGTGCTCGAGCTTCTTCATCAGCTGCGGCAGCACCGTCTCGGAGGAGGAGGTGCCGAGCACGATCAAGAGTTCTTCCTTTATGTAGCGTATGAGCTTCAGGATGTTTATCCCGCAGATGGCCCCCACTATCCCGAGCACGACGACCACGAAGAAGATCGCCGTGGCGTAGAACGTCAGGATGAGGGTCAAAAGGCTCGTCAGCGTGTCTATCCCGTACGTCCCGATGGCGTAGGCCATGGCGCCGAAGGCCCCGATCGGGGCCGCGTACATGATTATACGCACGATCTGGAAGAAGACCTTGCCTATGACCCCTATCGCCCGCGTGACCGGTCTGCCCGCGTCACCCAGCAACTGCAGGGCGATGGCGACCAGAATCGAGATGAACAGCACCTGCAAGACGTCGCCGTCGGCAAAGGCGCCGACGAAGCTGTCCGGGAAGATGTGGAAGATAAAATCGTACCAGTTGGAGTTCTCCCCCTGCGAGACGTAACCGGCCGCGTCCCCCGAGAGCTTGGGCGGTTCGGCGTTGGCGCCATCCCCCGGACGCACGACGTTTATTACCACCAGGCCGAGTATGAGCGCGATCGTCGAGAGGATCTCGAAGTAGACGAGCGCCTTCAGCCCGATGCGCCCGACGCTTTTGAGGTCCGCCATCCCGGCGATCCCGGCCACCACCGTGCAGAAGATGATGGGCGCTATGACCATCAGGATCAGGTTGATGAACGACTCGCCGATGGGCTCCAGCGCCTGGCCCGTCTCGGGGAAGAAGTGGCCGACGAGTATGCCAAGGACGATCCCCACCAGCACCCAGAAGTAGATCTGCCTGTAGATCGGCTTGCGCCGGGTCGTCGTCTGCCCGCTGGTGTCGGAGTCTGCCATCTTCTAGAACCCCCTCGATATAACCTTATGGAGGAATAATAGGTCCGTTGAGATCTTCGGGCAACATTTGCCCTATGTCCCCCATTGACCGAGGCTTGTAGAGAGACTGCTCCACGCATTTCGTTGGTTGGTCTCGGTTTGCGGGCCTCGACAGCTACCGGGGTTGGGGAGCTCTGCGGATTAGAAGAGCGGAGAGGGAGGGATTCGAACCCTCGAGACGGCGCCTTTCTGCTGAGGTACGGGGGCCTAGCCGCCGGCACCTGCTCTTTTCCGCACTACGCAGGGGAGCGTACGAGACGTTTTCGCGCGAACGCTTCCTCTGCCGCAAGTGTCAGCCCCGGCCAGACTGCGTGCAAGACGCCTTGTCGGCGACC
>CAXTDD010000358.1:0-1908 GCA_964242955.1 uncultured Rubrobacteraceae bacterium
CCGCCGGACGGCCCTCACCCGCAGGCTCGAGAAAGCGTCTTCCACGGACCACGCCGGTGACCGGCCCGACGAGCTTGCGAAGAGGGCCATGACCCTCTCTACAGGGCTTCTCGGCATCGTTCGCGAGCGTCGCGCCGGGCTGCGCCGCATCAGGGCCGATCTCGCCGAGTCCCAGCGGCAGGCATCGGAGGAGAGGTCTCTCCTCTCCCGCCGGGCGGTCGAAACCGCCGGCCAGCTCGCCACCGCCCGCGCTGAGGCGGCTCGCTTCGCGGAGGAAGTTGCCCGGGCCGAGGCCGCCGCCGAAGGTTCCGCGGCGGAGATCGAGGCCGAGTGGGGCAGCACCCTGGAAGCCGCCCGCCAGCAGGCCGAAAGACACCCCGAGGAGACCGACGCCGAACGCCAGACGCTCGCCCGCAGGCTCAAGCGCTTCGGCGACGTCAACCTGCTCGCCCTCTCCCAGGAGCAGGAGCTCCGCGAGCGCCACGAGTTCGTCGCCGCCCAACGCGCCGACGCCGAAGAAGCCTCCACAGAACTGGACCGCATAATACGTTCGGTGGATCGGGAGATAGAGAAGAGGTTTTCGGAGACGTTCGGGCGGGTTCGGGAGGCTTTCGGGGAGATCGTACCTCGGATGCTCGCGGGGTCTTCGGGGGTTCTGGATCTTTCTGATGAGGGGGTGGAGATCGGGCTGCGCCTCGGGCGCAGGGGCTGGCGACCTTTGCGGGTGCTGTCCGGCGGGGAGCGGGCTTTGCTGGCGCTCTCTTTCCTGTTCAGCATCTTCTTGAGTCGTCCGATGGGCGGTAGTGGGGCGTTCTGCGTGCTCGACGAGGCTGAGGCTGCCCTGGACGACGTGAACCTGGCGCGTTTTCTCTCTGTGGTAGACTCTCATAGGTCCGGCGGCCAGTACCTGCTGGTCACCCATCAGAAGCGGACGATGGCCGCGGCGGACGTCCTCTACGGAGTGGTCCAGGACGCCTCCGGCGCCACCACTGTCGTATCAAAACGTTTGCAGGGAGAGAGAGAAGTCGCCCATGGCGCGCTCTTGGCGTAACTTTTTTAGACGCAGCAAGGAAGAACCCGAAGACACCACCGCAACCGAAACGGAGGCCCCTCCCGAACAGGAGGACCCCGGCAACGGCGCGGGTGCTCTTCTGGACGATCCCGCAGAACCGGAGACGGCCATGCCCGAGGACGTCACGGAGGAGCCGGCGCCCGCCGTCGACGAACCCGTAAGGTCCCCCGAAGAGGAGGCCGTGGCCCCGGAAGTGGTGGAGCCGCCCCGGGAGGAGGTTCTGGAACCCGAAGAGGTACCTATCGAACCGGAGCCCGTCGAAGAGGCGCTTCCGGAGCCGACGGCCATCGAGGAGGAGGCGCCGGACGCCCAGGCCGTGGCGGAGGAGCAGGAGGCCGCCGGGTGGTTCGGGCGTCTGCGGCGGGGGATGGCGCGGAGTCGCGAGTCCTTTGTCGGGCAGCTCAATGCTGCGGTTGCGGAGTTCAAGGACGCCGAGGACGAGGAGTTCTGGGAGAGGGTCGAGGAGATTTTGGTCTCCTCCGACGTCGGCGTGCCGACGACCGCGAAGCTGGTGGCCGAGCTCGAGCAGGAGGCGCTGCGCCGCAACATCACCAGCGGCGCCGAGTTGAAGCGGCTGATGGTCGAGCACGCGACAAAGATGCTCGAAGGCCCGGTCGAGCTCGACGTGTCGCACAGGCCGACCGTCATATTGATGGTCGGCGTCAACGGGACCGGCAAGACGACGACCATAGGCAAACTCTCGCGCTTTTTGCCGGGCACCACGATGTTCGCCGCCGGCGACACCTTCAGGGCCGCGGCCATCGAGCAGCTCCAGCAGTGGGGCGAGAGGACCGCAACACCCGTCGTAGCGCGGGACCGCGGGGCGGATGCGGCGG
>CAXTDD010000358.1:1918-3895 GCA_964242955.1 uncultured Rubrobacteraceae bacterium
TTCCCCCCCCCCCCCGGGTGGGGGGGGGGGGGGGGGGGGGGGGGGGGGGGGCCGCCCCCCACGACTCCATCGAGGCGGCCAAGCGCGAGGGCACGGACGTCTTGCTCATAGACACCGCCGGCCGTCTGCACACCAAGGTCAACCTCATGGCCGAGCTGGATAAGGTGCATCGTGTGATCGGGCGCCAGATGCCCGGGGCGCCGCACGAGGTGTTGATGACGGTGGACGCCACCACGGGCCAGAACGGCCTGCGGCAGGCGAAGATGTTCCAGGAGGTGGCCGGGCTCACCGGCATCATCCTGACCAAGCTCGACGGGACGGCCAAGGGCGGCATCGCGCTCGCCATCGCCAACGAGGTCGGGGTGCCGATAAAGTTGATCTCCGTCGGCGAGAAGGTGGAGGACCTCCACCCGTTCGACGCCAGGGAGTTCGCGCAAGCATTGTTTGGAGATTTGTAGATGTTCGATACCTTAGGCGACAGGCTAAACAAGGCGCTCGACGGGGTCCGCGGCAGCGGCAACCTCACCGAGGACCAGGTAAAGAAGGTGACGCGCGAGATCCGGCTGGCCCTGCTGGAGGCGGACGTGAACTACGGCGTCGTAAAAGAGTTCGTCTCCAACGTCCGCGAAAGGGCGACGGGCGCCGATGTCTCCAAAGCGCTCAGCCCGGGCCAGCAGGTCGTCAAGATCGTCAACGAAGAGCTGGCGAGCCTCATGGGCGGCACCTCGCACAAGCTCTCGTTCGCCTCGCGCCCGCCGACGGTCGTCATGCTCGCCGGCCTCAACGGCCACGGCAAGACCACGACCGCGGGCAAGCTCGCGCTCTTCGTGCGCAAGCTCGGGAAGAACCCTTACCTCGTGGCGTGCGACACGTACAGGCCGGCGGCCATAGAGCAATTGCAGCAGATCGGGCGCGAGTTGTCCGTGCCGGTCTACACGGAGGGGACAGAGCCCAAGCCGGAGGAGATCGCCGAGCGGGGCATCAAGGAGGCGAGGGACGGCGGCTACGACTTCGTCATCGTGGACACGGCCGGACGTCAGGTCGTAGACATGGACATGATGGAGGAGATCAAGGAGGTCAGGAGGGTTTCGAAGCCCCACTCCGTCCTCCTCGTCCTCGACGTCGTCACCGGCCAGAACGCCGTCGAGGTGGCACAGGCGTTCAAGGAGTACGCCGATTTTGACGGCATGGTCCTGACCAAGCTCGACGGCGACGCGCGCGGTGGGGCGGCGCTCTCGGTCGTCTCTGTGACGGAGCGGCCGATCCGGTTTGCTTCCGAGGGCGAGAAGATGAGCGAGTTCGACTATTTCTATCCGGACCGGATGGCGGGGCGCATCCTGGGGATGGGCGACGTGATGACGCTCATCGAGAAGGCCGAGCAGCAGATGGACCGGGAGGAGGCCCAGGCCGACGCCCAGCGGCTCATGAGCGGCAAGTTCACGTTCGAGGACTTTCTCAAGCAGATGCAGATGATCAAGCGCATGGGCCCCATATCGGGCCTTTTGGGCATGATCCCGGGCCTCGGCAAGCAACTAAAGGGCGTCGACATCGACGACAACCAGCTCGCCAGGGTCGAGGCTATGGTAACCTCGATGACCGTCAAGGAGCGCCGCAACCCGAAGTTGGTGCAGAACCCGAGCCGGGCGCGCAGGATCGCCCGCGGCTCGGGCGCCACCCAGCAGGACGTGCAGAAGCTCGTCAAGCAGTTCGGGGAGATGCAGAAGATGATGAAGCAGATGGGCAAGGGCGGCGGGATGCCGAAGATGCCCGGGTTGCCCGGACGTAGATAGGAAATCGAGAGGAGACAGGTATGGCGGTAAAGATAAGGCTCGCGAGGCACGGCTCGAAGGGCAACCCCTTCTACCGGATAGTGGTCGCCGACGCCCGCAGCCCGCGCGACGGCGCGTTCATAGAGAGGATCGGCACCTACGACCCGCAGGCCGAGCCCTCGGCCATCACGGTCGACGAGGAGAAGGC
>CAXTDD010000359.1:0-3894 GCA_964242955.1 uncultured Rubrobacteraceae bacterium
TCCCTGCCAGGTAGTACCCGAGCGCCTGCTTCTCGCTCGTCGCCTCCGCGTGCGAGTCGACGAGCACGAGGTCCGCGCCCCGGTCCGTGAGGTCATCGACGGCCAGATCCGCCGCCTCGAAGGCCGAGGCTTTCGTCCTCTCGATAAACACCTTCCCGAGCACGTTGGCGACCCCGACGGTGACGCCGCCCGCCTCGAACGTCCCCCACCCCCGACCCGGGTGCCGGCCGTCGAAGTTGGCCGGGCGCACTACCCTCTCTTCTTTCTCCAGAAGATTCCCGTGTCCCTCCGCGTCGAAGGCGTGGTTGCCCAAAGTGAGAAAATCCGCGACTTCGAGCAGGGCGCCGCCGCCCTCGGCGGTTATCCCCCTGCCCGTCGGGGCCGAGTTCTCGGCGTTGGCGACGACGGCGTGGAGTTCGAGATCCTCGCGCAGCTTCGGGACGAGGTCGAGGACGGCCGAGCATCCCATAGGACCTACCACGTCCCCGACGAAGAGCAGGCGGAAGGTCAGAGGATCTCGCCCACGGCCTGGGGCAGATAATCCACGAGGTCCGTGGCGACGAGGCTCTCGTGGGGCCAACCCGTCTCCTCCGACCAGAGCTCGGCCGCCCGCCCGTGCACCCACGCCCCGACCCGGGCGGCCTCGAACGGCTCCATGCCGCGCGAGAGCAGAGCCCCTATGACGCCCGAGAGCACATCCCCCGTCCCCGCCGTGGCGAGCGCGACGCTACCCGTGGGGTTGACCGCGACCCTGTCATTGTCCACGACCAGCGTGTCGGATCCTTTGAGCAACACGCAGCAGCCGTTCTCCGCGGCGGCTTTGCGGGCGGAGGCCAGCCTGCGGGCGGAGACGTCCCTCGCGCCCGAGCCGAGAAGGCGGCCGAGCTCTCCGGCGTGCGGGGTGACGACGGTCGCGGCTTCTCTCTTCGCCAGGACGTTTGTGCCGGCGAGGTTGGTGACGGCGTCGGCGTCGAGAAGGACGGGGACGTTTGTGCCGGCGAGGACGGCCTCGACCAGTTGGCGGCCCTCCTCGCCGGAGCCGATGCCGGGCCCGATCACGAGCGCCGAAGCCCTGCCCAAGCGCTCCAGGATCTCTCCTGCCGCCCCGGGGCTCATGTTGCCGGATTCGTCCTCCCGGACGCCGTAGACGATGGCCTCGGTCAGCCTCACGTCCACGGCCGGGGCGGCGCCCGCGGAGGTGGCGAGAAAGACGATGCCGCAGCCCGTCCTCTCCGCACCGAGCACGCTCATCACCGCGGCCCCCGTCATCGCCCGAGAGCCCGCGACGACCATCAGCGCGCCTGCGGAATACTTATGGGCCGGGTCCTCCGTGCGTGGGACGAGGCCGCGGATCGTATCCCGGCCCGTCCAGGACAGGGATGGTTCCACGTCGGCCTCGGGCGGGATGCCGATGTCCACGACCGCGACCTCGCCGGCGTGCTGGCGGCCCGGGGAGACGACGCACCCCACCTTCGCCGCGTGGGCGCATACCGTCAGGTCCGCCCGCACGGCCTCGCCGGCCACCTCGCCCGTCGAGCCGTCCACGCCGGAGGGCACGTCCACAGAAACCGTCGGCGCTTCGGCTTCGTTGAGCTGCCGGATCAGGGCCGCTTCCTTCTCCCGCACCTCGCCCGAGAAGCCGGTGCCGAGCAGCGCGTCCACGACGAGGCTCGCCCCTCCGAGCAACCCGCCGAGCATCTCCGGCCCGTGGACCTCCACCCCGAGGTTCCGAAGAACCTCAAGGTTCGTCGCCGGATCTCCTGAGTACTCGTCTTTCGTGGCGACGACGGAGAGCTCGACCCCGGCGCGGCGCAACTCGCGGGCGATGACGAACCCGTCGCCGCCGTTGTTGCCGCCGCCGCAGACGACGAGCGCCCGTGGAACGCTGCGGGCCGGGTAGCGGGACAGTATCTCTTCGGCCATCCCCACCGACGCGCGTTCCATCAGGACACCGCCAGAGATGCCGAGGCTCTGGGCGTTGTTGTCCGCGCGGGACATCTCCTCGGCGGTATAGAGCTTCACGGGTGGTGCTTCACGGCTCCTTGCGCACGACGCAGACTGCGACGGCGGAGAGTTCGGAGTGGGTTATGGAGATATGGAGTTCGTCCTCGCGGACGCCGACCATGTCGGCGAAGCGTTGGATCTTGCGCCCGGTGATGCGGACGGTGGGGGCCTGGCGGGGTTTGCGGACGACCTCGACACCGTTCCACTGGATCAGGCCGCATCCCAAGGCCTTGGTGACGGCCTCTTTGGCGGCCCAGCGTCCGGCGAAGTGGCGGTCGGCGAAACGGAACTTCTCGCAGTAGGCGATCTCGTCCGGCGTGAAGAGGCGCTGGCGGATGCGGGGCGTCCGTTCGAGGGCGAACCTCATCCGCTCGACGTCCACCACGTCCACTCCTATGCCGGGTACCACGAATCCTTCCACGGGCCTATGTTACGCGAGATCCGGCGCCGGTAAAAGGACTATAGTGTGAAGATGGAAGCCCCCACTGACGCAGTCATCATCGGCAACCCGAACTCGGGGCGGGCCGGCGACCGGGATTTCCTGGAACGCCACGCCGAGGCCCTGCGCGCCGAAGGCCTCACGGTCGAGGTCGTGAATACGGAGCGGCCGGACCACGCCACGGAGCTGGCCGCGTCCGCCGGGGACCGCCTGGTCGTGGCGGCCGGGGGCGACGGGACGGTGAACGAGGTCATCAACGGCCTCTCGCCGGAGGCCACCCTGGGCATCCTGCCGCTGGGCACGGCGAACGTGCTGGCCCGCGAACTCGGCCTCCCGCTGGACGCTGAGGGGGCGTGCCGGCGCATCGTGAGAGGCGGCGTGACACGGATAGACCTCGGCGTCGCCAACGACGAGGCCGGCACGGAGCGCCGCTTCGCCTGCATGGCGGGCGTAGGCTTCGACGCGAAGGTCGTCGGGGAGGTGACACCACGCCTGAAGCGCCACCTGAGGGGCCTCGCCTTCCAGGTAACGGCCTTCAGGGTGCTCTTCGGGAACAGGTTCCCGCCGGTGAGGCTCACGGCCGGCGAGGACGTCCACGTGGCGAGGTTCGCCATCGTCGCCAACGGCCACTACTACGGCGGGGACTACAAGGTGGCGGGCCCGGGCCTGCTCACCAGCGGCAAGCTGGAGACCGTGCTCGTCGAGCGCGTCGGAGCTCTCCTCCGGCCCGACGTCTTCTGGGGCATCATCTTCCGCAGGCCCCTCAACCGCTCGATGGAGTCCTTCAAGGTCACGGAGATCCGGGCAGACTCCAAAGGCGCCCGCGTCCCGGTCCAGATCGACGGCGAGCTCTGGGGGGAGCTGCCGATGTCCTTCCGCGTCGAGCCCGCCGCCCTGAAGGTGGTGTGTTAGGCTCCTCCCTGCGGTCGTCGCCGCACGCTCCGGCTTCGCCTGCGCTTTCAGCACGTTCCGCCCTGCGGGCTCCACTTTCAGCACGCGGCCTGACGGCCGCTTTCGGCTTTTGGCTTGTTGCTAGAGGACGAGGTCTATGAGGTACGGGCCGTCGGAGCGTAGGGCGAAGGTCAGGGAGTGGTCGAACTCCTTCATGGTCGTGGCGCGTCGGGACTCGACGCCCATGCCGCGGGCTAGGGAGGTCCAGTCGAGGGGCGGGCGGTCGAGGTCGGTTAGGTTGGGGATGCCGGGTCCGGGGTCTTCGACGCCGACGTTTCCGAGCTCCCATTTTAGGATGGCGTAGGAGCGGTTGTTCAGGATGACGGTGGTGACGTCGAGGTTCTCGCGCGCCTGGGTCCAGAGGGCCTGGAGCGTGTACATCGCGCTGCCGTCGGCCTGCAGGCAGATGACCTTGCGGTCCGGCGCGGCGACCGCGGCTCCGGTGGCGACCGGCAGCCCCATCCCGATGGCGCCCCCGGTGACGTCGAGCCAGTCGTGCG
>CAXTDD010000360.1:0-3888 GCA_964242955.1 uncultured Rubrobacteraceae bacterium
CGCTTCCCGCCCCGCCCAGCCATCACGTGCTCCCCCACGCGCGAAGGCCCGCATCCCAACCTCTACCTGAAACCTGATGCCCGTAGCCTGACACCTCTAATTCATCCCGCCTTCTCGGCCTGGCGGAGGCCGAAGACGGCCCAGAGGGAGAGCCCCAGGATCAGGGCGAAGCTTATGGCGAAGGCCGGGACGGCGTTCTGCGGGTCGCCGGCCAGGAAGCCGCGCGAGGCGTCCAGGATCGCGGTAAACGGGTTGAGGCGGGCGACCGTCTCGATCCATCCCGTCAGCAGGCTCAGCGGCACGAAGACCGGGGCGAGGAACAGGACCAGGAAGATGGGCGTCCGTATCACCGGACCGGCCTGCTGGGTGCGCAGCATCATCGCGATGCCGGCCCCGAAGAGCGTCGCCGCGATGTTGGCGAGGATCGCGAGGGCTATCAGGCCGAAGAAGTCGAAGCCGCCGGTTATGGGCATACCTGTTATTAGCGCGAGCACGGTGACCAGCGCCCCGGTCATGAAGGCCCGCACAAGGGAAGCCAGGGTGTAGCCCAGGATGATGCCGTACCTGTTCGACGCCGCGAGCATCAGGCGCCGGGCGAAGCCGTTCTCGAAGTCGCTGGCTATGGAGAAGCCCGTGAAGGCCCCGCCCATCGTGACGGCCTGGAGCAAGGCCCACACGTACTGGAACGCGATGTAGCCGGCCGCGTAGTTGAAGCCCGGTATGTCCCCCACCCTCGTCAGGCCGCCCGCGAAAGCGACGAAGAAGAACAGCGGAAACAGCGCCGGCGCCAGGAACGCGGGGTTGGTGAAGTACTTGTAGGTCTGCCTGCCCGCGACCGCCCACGCGACCTGGAAGAAGCTGCCCATACTAGGCCACCCTCGTCCGCATGGAGGCCGCGGCCCCGCCGATGGAGAGCACGACGATGGCCGTCGCGAACCCGAAGCCGAGCAACAGAGCCTGCACATCCCAGCCGGTGATGACCAGGCTGCGGATGCCCTCGACGAGGTAGGAGATCGGGTTTACCGTCGCAATAAAGCGGAACCAGTCCTGCTCGATCAGGTTCCTCGGCAGGTTGATCGAGGACATAAAGATCGCCACGAAGAACAGCGGGAAGGCGCTCTCGACCGCCTCGACGGAGCCGGTTCGTATCGCGAGTATCGCGCCGAGGCCGCCGAAGGCCAGGGCGACCAGCACCGTGAGCGCCACGATCACGAGCATCCCCGGGACGCCGCTGCTGATGCTCACGCCCATCAAAAGACCGAACGCCAGAAAGACGACGCCCTGGATGAGCCCCAGGGCCACCACGCCCGCCAGCATCCCGCTCAACATGGCCGATGGCCGCATCGGGGTCAGGGAGAGGCGGTCGAAGAAGCCGTTCTCGATGTCGCGGGCCAGGTCGCTGCCGGCCGTGATCGCCCCGAACAGAGACGCCTGTACGAGCGGAAAAGCGAACGCGAAGTCCAGGTACGGGGCGTCCGGGAACCCCGGCAACCGCGAGGCCGCGTCCAGACCACTCGCGTTTATGGAGAAGAACATCATCGGGAACAGCAGCGCCGAGACGATCACCGCCGGCTGGCGCAGCGTCCGCACCGTCGAGCGGCGCGCGAGCGCCATGACCTGCGTGAGAAACGAGGAGCCCGTCACGCCTGGGCCTCCTCCGCGTTCGTCTCCTCCCCGTCCCCGGCGCCTTCGAGCGAGCGGCCGGTCTTGGCGAGAAAGACGTCGTCGAGGCTGGGTTCTTCGAGCCTCAGGTTGGAGACCTTGAGGTTCGCGGCGTCCAGGGCGCGCACGACGTCGGCGAGGCCGGAGGCGCCGCCGGAGAGGCGGACGGCCACCGTGCCGGGCTGGGAGGGGATCTCCTCCCCGAACCGGACGAGCACGCCTACTACGGCATCTCGTTCCGAAGGACTGGCCGGCGTCGCCTCCACGCTGGGGCGCCCGATCTCGGCCTTCAGCGCCTCGGGCGTGTCTTCGGCCACGATCCTGCCCCGGTCGATGATCCCGACGCGGTCGGCCAACACATCGGCCTCTTCGAGGTACTGCGTCGTCAGAAAGACCGTCACACCCTCGTCCCTGGCGAGCCGGCTGACCTCGCTCCACAGAGCACTGCGGCTCTGCGGGTCGAGGCCCGTCGTCGGCTCATCCAGGAAAAGTATCCGCGGCTCGTGCACCAGCGCGAGCGCGAGATCGAGCCGGCGCTTCATGCCGCCGGAGTAGCCGCGCACCCGCCGGTCGGCGGCCTCCTGCAAACCCACCCGCTCCAGCAGCGCGTTGCCCCGCTTCTTGCGGTCCGCGCGCGAGATGCCGTGCAACGCGGCCTGCAGGTTCAGGTGCTCCCGGCCGGTCAGGAAAGGGTCGAGGGCCGCCTCCTGCAGCGCGGCCCCGATGGAGGCCCGCACCTGCGGACCCTCCCTGACGATGTCGTAGCCGGCCACCCTCGCCGTCCCACCCGTCGGCGGGAGGAGCGTCGTCAGCATCAGGACCGTGGTGGATTTCCCGGCGCCGTTCGGGCCGAGAAAGCCGTAGACTTCGCCCGGCTCGACGCGCAGGTCGATGCCGTCCACGGCCCGCGGCCCTTTCTTGAACTCCCGTATGAGGCCCTCGACTATTATCCCGCGGTCGCGGTCCACTACGTCGTCACCTTCAGGCCCGTGAGCCGCTCGCTCTCTTCCCAGAGCCTACGGCGCGCTTCCGGGTCGTTGGCGATCTTCTTCGGCTCGATGGCCTTACGGTCGGCGTAGTACCGGCCGCTCACGCCCTCGACATCGGGCGAAGAAGCCAGCCAGACCAGGGTGTCCGCACCCTGCTCGGGACTCCTCATGAAGGGCTTGAACGCCCGGAACAGGATCGTCATCGGCCCCGAGTTGTTGGTGCCGAACCTGGTGTTGACCGCCCCCGGGTGCATGCACGTGGCCGTCACGCCGGTGCCCTCGAGCCGCCCGGCGAGCTCGTAGGTGAACAGGATGTTGGCGAGCTTGGTCATCCCGTAGACCGGGAAGCCGCGGTACTTTTTCCTGGACTGCAGATCGTTGAAGTCTATGTTCCCCCAACGCTCCGCCTCGGAGGAGACGGTGACGATCCTGCTCGGCGCGCTCTCCTGGAGCACGTCCAGCAGCAGGTCAGTTAAAAGGAACGCCGCCAGGTGGTTGATGGCGAAGGTGGTCTCCAGACCATCTACGGTCTCGGTTCTCTCGCTCTGCACGAGCCCGGCGTTATTGACGAGCACGTCGAGCCTGTCGTAGCGCCGCTTGAACTCTCCGGCGAGCGTCCGCACCTCAGCCTGCGACGAGAGGTCGGCCAGCGCCAGGTCCACCCTGCCGCCGGTCTGGGCCCGGATCTCCTCCACCGCCCGCTCCCCGCGCTCGCGGTTACGCCCGACCACGACGACGTCGGCCCCCATCGCGGCCAGCGCCGTTGCCGTGGCCTTCCCTATCCCGGACGTCCCGCCCGTGACGAGCGCCACCTTCCCGCCCATGCCGGTGTTACTCAAACCTTCTCCTCTTCATATCCAAAACCTGCGAGCGCCGTGAGTCTATACCCCGACCGACGACACGGTCCCTAGTCTCGTCGTCTTGCCCGCGAATGTCCGTAACCGGCGCCACCATCCGCGCTTCACGCCGCCCCGTCCAGCCGCACCCGGATGCCAACCCTGCCCCTGCGGACGGCGGCGTGGACGGTCTCGTCCACCGTCACGCCGACAAACCGCCGGTACTCCGGGTAGTGACGCAGGATGGTCCCCAGAACTTCCGCGGCTCCCTCTTCGTCTGCGACAGCCTCCGCAACGCCGGAGCGGGCCTCGCCGCGCAGCTGCACCTCGACCGGGGCGCCGCCCGCGAGGTTCTTCCACCACGGTGCTTCGGTGGACACAAAGACCTCGTCTCCTACGAG
>CAXTDD010000361.1:0-3884 GCA_964242955.1 uncultured Rubrobacteraceae bacterium
GCGTCGGCGACGTCGAGGCGGCGGCACGAGCGCTGCTCGACCGCGGCGTCGCGCTCGTCCTCATCAGCAAAGGCCCGGATGGCGCCTTCTACGCCACCACCGACTTCAGCGGAGAAGTGCCCACCTTCGACATCGAGGACGTCGTGGACGCCACCGGCGCCGGAGACGCCTTCTTCGCCGCGAGCCTCGTACACCTCTCCGACGTACCTTTCGACGAAGAACGTGTCCGGGAGGCAAGCCTGCGGGGCTGTGCGGCCGGTGCCCTCGCCTGCACGGACTTCGGCGCCATGCGAGCCCTCCCCACAAAAGACGAACTCGAAAGGTTCATGGCGGGCGGCTAGAGCACGCTCCCTGCGGTCGCTTTCAGCTAGTCGTCCGTGTACGTTGCGCTCCGCGACAAAGGAATCGCTTCGCGATGCGCTGCTCGGTCGGGCTCCTAGCGGCCAAAAGCCGAAAGCGAGGCGGAGCCGAAGCGCGCTGAAAGCGAGGGCCGTGAGGCCCGATGCGTGCTGAGAGCGGAGCCCTTAGGGCGGAGCGGGCTGAAAGCGCAGGCGAAGCCGGAGCGTGCTTTCTAGCGTCTGACCCGGCTAACCTCGACCGGCACGTCGACCAGGCCCGCCAGCCGGCGGGCCAGCGGTTCGAGCGACGGCAGCTCCGTGGCGGCGTGTCCCGCGTCTACGGCGGTGAGGCCGAGCGATTCGGCGAGCAGGGCGTCGTGGTAGTCGAGGTCGCCGGTCACGTAGGCTTCCGCGCCGCGGGCGGACGCCTCCCGTATAAACGAGCCGCCCGAGCCTCCGAGCACGGCGATGCGCCGGATCCCACGCCCCGGATACGGGTCCGAGACCAGCCGGGCGGGGAAACCCAGAGCGCCGGAGACGTGCTCTCGCAGCCCTTCCGGGGTCAGCGGGTTTGGGAGGGCCCCGATCCTGCCGTAGCCGCAGCCCTCGGGGAACCCCTTGACGGGGTAGACGTCCAGCGCCACCTCCTCGTAAGGGTGGGCGGCGGTCGCCGCCTCGACGGCGGCCCGTGCCAGGTGCGCGGGAACGACGGTTTCTAAACGCACCTCATCGACCCTCTCCAGTTCGCCCCGCTCTCCCAGGTAGGGGTCGCTCTCGTCGCCGGGAAGGAAGGTGCCCGTCCCTGGAGAGCGGAACGTGCATCGGGTGTAGTCCCCGATCCTGCCCGCTCCGGCTTCGGAGAGCGCGTCGGCCACCGCCTCCACGTCGTCTCTCGGCACGAAGATGACCAACTTCCGCAGCGAGCCCCTGGCGGAGACGATCCTCGCCGGTTCGGCCAACCCTAGCGCCCCGGCCAGCGCCACGGAAACGCCGTCGGGGGCCGCATCGTAGCTGGTGTGGGCGGCATAGACGGCGAGGCCGCTCTGGACGACCCGCGCCACGAGGTCTCCCGGGTACGAAGCGGTGTTCACGCATCTTAGCGGGCTGAAGATCAGGGGGTGGTGAAGGAGCAGAAAATCGGCCCCCATCTTCTCCGCCTCGTCCAACACCTCCGGAAGCGGCGTGAGGGCGACGAGGACCCGGGCCACCCCCGAGTCCGCATCCCCGACCTGCAGACCCGAGTTGTCCCAACCCTCGGCCAGCGCGGGCGGGGCCAGAAGCTCGACGGCCGCGAGGATGTCGCCCACTTTAGCCACGCCCGGCATTGTACAATCCTCCCCGCTTTGCGCCCCGACAGGCTCGCCCACCTCGTATCCGCCGCCACGCGCTTGCCCCTGCTGGCCGTGCCGCTCTTCCTCGCCGTCGGCCTCGAAGCGGCGGGCACGCGCGGCCTGCTCTGGGCCGTCCTCTGCGTCTGGCTTACGAGCGGGCTCTCGCTCCTCTACCTCCTATACCTCGCCCGGTCTGGAAAGGTCCGCGACCCGCGCACCATCCCCCGCGCTGAGAGGGTCGGACCCTTACGCGTCGTGGCGGCGCTGCACGCCGGGGCCTTCGTTTTGGTCTCCCTGCTCGGGGGACCCGTGGAGTTGCGGGCGGCGTTGCTCTCCTATGCTGTTGCCACAGTGCTCTTCGTGTTGCTAACGCCCTTCATCAACGTCTCCCTCCACGCGGCGGGCGTCGCGGGCACCGCAGTCTGCCTGGCGTTCGTGTTCGGGGCATGGGGCCTGCCCGCCTTCTTTCTCCTGCCGGCGGTCTTCTGGGCGAGACTGCGCCTGAAGCGGCATACGCCGCTGGAGCTTATGCTCGGGGCGCTAGTCGGTGGAGGGGGAACGTGGCTCGCCTTCGGCCTGCTTGTATGAGATGGAGGTTTCAGGCATCAGGTTACAGGCATCAGGGGTGCGAGACGCAACCCGGGGTCCGAAGTCGCTAGCTGATCCGGCCGCGGACCAACGCGATCGCGGCGGACTCCTCTACCATCCCTGAAACCTGACACCCGTAGCCTGAAACCTCTTGTTCAGCCCTGCTCCATGAACCGGCGCAGGGCCCTGGCGTAGACGAGGGGGACCTTGCGGGTGTTCGCCCAGTCCTTCAGGTCGATGCCCAGCCTCACCGCGCGACGGAGCTGGTGGAGGTCGTCGTCCAGGTCGTCGCCCCGGTCCACGAGGGCGAACTCCTGGCGCAGGGACTCCAGATCCTCCCTGTCAAGCCGGCCCTGATCCCTACCCATACGCTCCGCCCTCGACGTTCCCGCTTGCTGAGTATGTTACACACAAACGCCGGGTTCCGAAAAGTAAGTGGACCCGACGAGACTCGAACTCGTGACCTCCGCCATGCGAGGGCGGCGCTCTCCCGACTGAGCTACGGGCCCGGAAAAGGCCCTAGAATCCTAGCAGCCGGAGGTCTGATTGCAAGCAGGTCTCCGGCACGGGAGCGTCCTCAAACGCTTTTGGTGGTGGGGCGGTCGACACAGGCGTTTAGCAAGTCTTCTCGCGGTTCGGACGACCTCTTTGTGCCTCGGACGCGATAGGAACCCGCAGAAAGATCGCCGTCAGGAGGTGATCTCATCGTCCGTGCTGGTGTAAGCTTCTCGCGCTGGCCGCAGGGTAAAAGAACCAGCCGTCGGCGTTCCTTGCGCCGTCGACCGGGATCATGAGAGGGAGGAAGAAGATGGTGGAACACGAACCCGGCAGGAGACGTCTGGGGTTGATACTGCTGGTCGCGATCGGCGCCGCGCTGGTCTCTGTGCTGGCGTTGCTGCAATCGGAGGGGACCGCGCGGGCGGAGGATCCGCCCGAGAGCGGCACCAGGATAGAGCTGGAGCGCGGCTCGGACTTCCCGAGCTTCGGGTCCGAGAAGTCCACGGACGCCGGGCCCCGGATAGTCGGCGGCACCGCCGTACCCGACGGCCGGTACCCGTTCATGGCGTACCTGCAGATAACAACCGCCACCGGGACCTACGCCTGCGGCGGTACCTTGATCGACCCGGACAGCGTGCTAACCGCCGCCCATTGCGTGGACAACGCATTATCCGTCAGGCTGCTCGTCGGGCGGACGGTGTTGAGCCAGAACCAGGGCCAGACCAGGAATGCCACTGAGATCTTTGTCCATTCTAACTACAAGGGCGAGAGGGACTCCGCCTACGACTCCGCGGTCCTCAAGCTTGGCCGCCGCGTGAACGGCATACGGCCCATCGCGCTCTCGTCCGACCAACACGACGCCCTGGAGCAGCCGGGCCGAACCTTGAGGACCGCTGGCTGGGGCACCACGAGCTCGGGCGGCTCCACCACGGATCGCATGCGCGAGGTGGCCGTCCCCGTCGTCGCCGACGCCACCGCCCAGAGGTCTTACGGTCGTCTGCCGTCATATTACAGGTACTACCAGTCGCTGATGGTCGCCGCCGGCAAAGAAGGTAAAGACTCGTGCCAGGGCGACTCCGGCGGGCCGCTGTTCGCCGCGTACCCCAACGGCAGCCGCGTACAGGTGGGG
>CAXTDD010000362.1:0-3884 GCA_964242955.1 uncultured Rubrobacteraceae bacterium
GCGGGGTGCCGCGGGCGGGAGGGGGCGCGGGGGGGGCCGATGCTGCGGACGGTAATGGCGTGGCGCGTGGAGATCTCGGCGTAGGACGGTTCTCCTTCGTCGAGGTAGAGCGCTTCGAGGAGCTTCTGGCAGGGCTCGCTCACTTTGGAGAGGCCCCCGTCCAGCCAGTCTATGAGCTCCCAGCGCTCGGACGGCTTCTCGTTGCCGTGCAGCCAGGGGGCGTCGGCGACGTCGTCTTCCTTCCCGGTGCCCTCGCGGCGGCCCTTCTCCATCAGGCGCCAGGTGTGGCGGCGGGCGACGGTGGCGAGCCAGGCCTTGAGGTTGCTCTCCTCGGTGAGGGAATCTAGGGATTGGATCAGGATTGTAAAAGTAAGCTGGGAGATGTCCGCCGCGTCCTCGCGCGGGAGGCCGTAGGAGCGGGGTATGGAGAAGACGAGCCGCTGGTATCTGTCCATCACGCGCTCCCAAGCCCCGGACTCGCCTTTTTTGCAGGCCAGGATCAAGTCTCTATCCGTCCCCCTCACGGCGCCCATCATAGCACCGGCGGACCAGAACATGAGAGCGTTCTAATGGCCCCCTAACGCCCTTCTAACCCACCCGCGCTAACTTTCGTGTGAGAGACCTTTTTCAGTCCTACCCGAGTCCCCCCGACGGAAGGACCCGAGCACAAGAGAGGAGAGCATTGCGAGCGTCGCGCCCGACTGTACCCGCCCTGGCGCTCGCGGCCGTCCTCTCGTGTCTTCTGTTCGCCCTGGCGACGGCCGGCGGCCCGGGCGAGGACCGCAGGCCCCTCTCCGCGGCGCAGCCGGACGCCCCGGAGAAAAAGACCCTCTCCGCAGCGATCCCGGCCAGAGACGCGCGCGGGGAGCCCATCCCGCGCCTTCCGCGCTACCCGGGGTCTGTGCGCGTCGACTATTCGGAGCACGGGCGGGACGGCCTGGCGGTGGTCCGGGCGGCTTACCTGGCCGAAGAGCGTCCGGACGCGGTGCGCGGGTTCTACCGAGGTGTGTTCCGCTCCCGTGGGTGGCAGGTGGCGAACGTGGAGTACTCCGGCGGCTCCTGGCATTTCCTGGTCCTGCACGGGGTGCGGGAGGCCGGGGTGGAAGTCCTGCCGCGCGACGGGGGTTCGGAGGTGAGGGTCGAGCTCAGCCGGCCGGCCGGTGTCGCTCAGGAGTCCCGGGCGTCGGCGGGCGGTTCGAAGCGGTAACCGGCGCCCCTTACGGTCTGGATCACGGACGGCTCGCCGCGCCGGTCGAGCTTGCTCCTGAGGTAACGGACGTAGACGTCTACAACGTTGGAGCCGGGGTCGAATGAGTAGTCCCAGACGGCCGAGAGCATCTGCTGGCGGCTCAACACCTGTCCCGGGTGGCTCATGAAGTACTCCAGCAGGGCGAACTCGCGGCTGGAGAGCTCGATCTGCCTCTCCCCCCGGGTGACGCGGCGGGAACGGAGGTCCACGCTCAGGTCTCCGAACTCCATCTTGGAGGACCAGGACTGGTCCGAGCGGCGGGTGAGCGCGCGCATCCGGGCGAGGAGTTCTTCGAGGTCGAACGGCTTGGTGAGGTAGTCGTTGGCGCCGGAGTCCAGGGCGTCCACCTTGTGGCGCACCTCGTCGCGGGCGGTGAGCATCAGGACGGGCAGGTCGGGGCGGCGCAGGCGGATGCGCTGGAGGGCCTGCTGGCCGTCGAGGCGGGGCAGCATGATGTCCAGAAGGACCATCTCGACGGCCTCCTCGGCGGCCAGGCGCACGCCCTCCTCGCCGTCCGCGGCCGTCAGGGTGCTGTGGCCGTGGGCGGCCAGGCCGCGCTGCAGAAACCGCACGATGGCGGGGTCGTCTTCGACGATCAAGACCAGCATATTGCCCGCCAGTATAATCCAGGAGCGCCGTGATCCGTAAGCCGGCGCAGGAGAGGTCCCGGAAGGCGAGGGTTGTTTTGGGTTGGATCGGGGGCGTGCGGAGCCCGTGGCGGGTGACCATAGGGGCCGTCGGCGGCCTGCTGGTCGCTATCATCATCGCCGGCCTCATAGGTTTCTGGCAGACGCGCAACATAGAGCGGGTCGCCGCCGAGGCGTTCGGCTACGTCGAGCTCGAAGACGAGGGCGACGACATCCGGGCCGCGGTCCTGGACGTGCGCCACTACCACCGCAACCTCTACTTCCCCGCCCTGGACTCCGGCCGCCTGACGCGGGAGGGCATGGATGAATACGAGGCCGCCCGCGAGAGGCTGTACGGGGAGATAGACGAGCTCGAAGGGGTCGCCCCCTACGACCCGGCCGCCCCGCAGCCGGAGGACTTCCGGCGCCGGGCGGACGAGTACTACTCGGACTTCCGACCCTTCGCGCAGCAGCCCACCGTAGAGGACCGGGGCGCCTTCGACACGGCCAGCGACCGGGGCCTCGCGCAGATCGAACAGATGGAGCAGGCGGCGGAGGAGCTCGACGGCCTCGGCGAGGACCTCACGGACGGCGCGCTGCAAAAGGTAGACCGGGCGGCGACGACCTCGGCGGTCGTGCTGCTCGGTGCCATCGTCGGCCTGCTGCTGGCGGGTGCTGCCCTGGCCTACGCGGCGGTGCGCGTCGTGAGCGAGCTCAGGCGCCTGTACTCCGAGCAGCAGGAGGCGTCGAAGAAGCTCGCGGAGGCCTCCAGGGCCAAGACGGACTTTCTGGCCGACGTCTCCCACGAGCTGAGGACGCCGCTCACGGTGCTGCGCGGCAACGCCCAGGTCGGACTGGCGCTCGGCGCCGAGGGGGAGCAGGAGCAGCTCCTCAACGAGGTCGTGGAGGAGTCCAAACGCATGTCGCGGATGGTCGAGGACCTACTCTTCCTGGCCCGCTCGGACTCCTCCCCGCCGCCGATGGAGCCCGAGACGGTCCCGGCCGTCCCCTTCGTCTCAGAACTCGCCGGGCGGGCCGGGATGCTCGCCAGGGAGAAAGGGGCGACCCTGGAGACGGACATCCGGGCCGAGGGCACGCTGAGCGTGGACGCCACCCGCCTCGGGCAGGCCGTCCTCATCCTGGTGGACAACGCCATAAAATACGGCCCGCCCGGCGGCACCGTCACGCTCCGCTCGGCGACGACGCGCTCGGGGGAGCTCAAGATCGCGGTCCAAGACCGCGGCCCCGGCATCCCCAAAGAGGAACTCCCCCGCATCTTCGAGCGCTTCTACAGGGTGGACAAGGCCCGCTCCCGCAAGATGGGCGGCACGGGCCTCGGCCTACCCATAGCCAAGACCATCGTCGAAGCCCACGGCGGCCACATAACCGCCGAGAGCCGCCCCAACCGCGGCACCACCATGTCCATCCACCTCCCCATGCAGAAGAGCTATCAGCCGTCAGCCATCAGCCGTCAGCAAGCCCAAAAAGCTGAAAGCTGACCGCTGAAAGCTGACCGCGCGGGCTCCGCCAGGAGCCCGCACATTAGAGCCCTCTCAGATTAGATCCCTCTCATCCATTCCTAATGGCACCCTCATTTTCGGGACGCACAATACTCCCCGTAAGGTCGGATAAGACGAGCGATCGGAGGAGGTGAACAGATGGCTAAGTTCTCCAAGATGGCCCCGGCCGTTGGCAGCAGCCGAGACAACAGCAACAGCAACAGCGGCGGCGGCAAGAGGCGGCGCCGGAGGCGCGGACGGAGGCGTCGTCGCCGCAACACCTAAAGAGGCGAAGGACCGAAACAACGAGCAGACCTTGAGGAGGTGAACAGATGGCTAAGTTTTCCAAGATGGCCCCGGCCGCGGCTGCTGACCGCGACCGGAGCAACAGCGGGGGTGGGAAGCGCCGCCGTCGGAGGCGCAGGCGCAGGCGTCGTCGCCGCAACACCTGATCGGTCCCCGGACCGTATCAGGCAAGACCAGAGCGGTCCCGCCCGGGAGGCGGGGCCG
>CAXTDD010000363.1:0-3871 GCA_964242955.1 uncultured Rubrobacteraceae bacterium
GCCGACCTACCCGCGCTCGCCGACCGGGAGGGGATACTCGGGGACCTCGACCGCCGCGCCCTCGCCGACGGAGGCGAAGACCTCCGGGCGGCGGCGTTTGAGGGAGGCGCCGACGATCAGGCCCACGATGCCGCCGCCGAACAGGATCACGGGCAGCACGATCGTCATCGTGTCGAGGGGCGCCCCAATAGCCCCCGTGATGAGCACGTTGAAGTTCGCCACCCCGAGGACCAGCACGACCAGCAGCAACACGCCCGCCATAGCCGGCGCAACCGTCGAGGCCCAGCGGCCCAACTCCGCCTGCGGGTGCCGCCTGAAGTACCCCACCACCGCGAACGACGTGACGGCCATCAGGAGCAGCACGCCCAGGGCTCCCATGTTCGTCAGCCAGGTGAAGAGCTGCAGCACGGGGTCGGCGCCCGCGATGGCGAAGACGCAGACCACCGTGAGCGCCAGGACCGATTGGGAGAGGGAGGAGATCCAGGGCGCCCCAGTGGTCCTGTGGACGCGGCCGAACATCGCCGGGACCACGCCCTCCCGGCCGAGGGCGAACATGTAGCGGGCGACCGCGTTGTGAAACGAGAGCAGGGCCGCGAACAGGCTGGTCGCGAAGAGCAGCGCCGCCGAGGTGCCCCAGATGCTGCCGAGCCGTTCGGTGCCGGCGACGAACAGGATGCTCGTCGGGTCGGGGTTGCCGCCCGTCGCGTAGCCCGCCTCGACGAGCCGCCCAGGGTCCACGATCGTGCCGAAGCCCGCGGCAACGCCGAGCAGCCAGCTGGAGATGGCGTAGAAGACCGCGATCAGGCCGACGGCGAGAAACGTGGCGCGCGCCACCGTCCGCCTGGGGTCGCGGCACTCCTCGGAGTAGATCGCCGCCGACTCGAACCCGACGAAGGACGCTACGCAGAAAGTGAGCGTGGCCCCGGCCGCCGCCCCGAACGCGACCGTCGGGTCGAAGCCGACGAGGGAGAATCCCTGCGGGCCGGGGTCGGCCAAAACCGCCACGTCGAAGAGCAGGACGACGATCACCTCCAGGCAAAGCACGACCGCCAGCACGCGGGCGTTGAGGTCTACCTGCAACACGCCGAGCAGCGCGATGACGCCCCCGCCCACCAGGCACCACACCCACCACGGCAGGTCGATGCCGAGGTACCCCGACATAAAGCCGCCGAAAGCGACGCCGAACAGGCCGTAGATGCCTATCTGCATCGCGTTGTAGGCGATGAGCGCCACGAAGGCGGCGCCGATGCCCTGCACCTTGCCGAGCCCCCGGGCGACGTAGGAGTAGAACGCGCCCGCGTTGGCGACGTACCGGCTCATCGCCGCGTACCCGACCGCGAAAAGCCCGAGCACGATCCCCAAAGGAACGAACATAAACGGGACGGCCTGGTTCCCCGTGACGAGATACGTCGCCGCCTGCCCGCCGGCCACGGCCGTAAGGGGCGCCGAGGCCGCCACGATAAAGAACACGAGGTCCGGAACCCCCAGCGCCCGCCGGTGCAGCTTCGCGGTCTCGGGCGTCCCCTGGTTCGAGACGGCGGTAGGCTCGGTGGTGGACATTATCTCTCCTCCCTGCCCGGACCCCTTACGAGGCCGGACCAATCCCTTATGAAAAGCCCGAGCACCCGCGCGGACTCGACGACCGAGCGTAGCGAGACGCGCTCGTCGATGCCATGAATTCTCTCCGCCCGCGGTCCGAAACACACCGCCGGTATCCCGTACCGTACGAAGTGCCGCGCGTCCGTCGTCGCCGTGGTCGCCACCGCCGGGGGCCGCTCTCCGTGAACCCGCCCGTACGCGCCGGACAACGCATCGACCACGGGCTCGGCCCGGTCCACGATAGACCCCTCGCACGAGAACCCGTCGTAGCGCACCTTCGGCGGGTTCTCCGCCGGCCGCGGGGAGGCGGCGGCTGCCCCGGCGACAGCTTCCTCGACGAGGACGCGCATCTCTTCGGGGAATTGGCCCGGGTACAGGCCGATCCGGCACGACAGGGTGCAGGTGGCCGCGACGGTCGAGGGCCAGTCGCCGCCCGAGATCACGCCGGGATTCAGGTTTATGGGATGCTCGAACGCGTCGAACGGCGCCGGCGGGTCCTCGTTGAGCCGGGCTTCCAGATCCCTGAGCGCCGCCAGCACGTCTCCCGCCGCGTCGATGGCGTTGAAGCCAAGCCGGCTGGCCCGCGCCGCGTGTGCCGGGACGCCCGCGATGTCCACGTGGAACCACAGCACGCCGACCTGCGCGACGGTAACGTGGTCCGGGTGGGGCTCGGTGATGACGCAGGCATCTGCGGTCGACCCATCCAGCAGACATTGCAGCGTGCCGTGGCCGGTGCACTCCTCCTCGACCACGGACTGGAGCTGCACGGGGGCCGTGGGCGCGTAGCCGGCGCGGGCCAGGGCGCGCACAGCGCCGGTCATCGCCACTAGGCCGGCCTTCATGTCCCCGGCGCCGCGGCCGTAGAGCCAGTCGCCGTCGCGGAAGGCCTTGTACGGCGGGTTCGTCCACAGCTCCTCGGCGGCCGGCGGCACGACGTCTATGTGGCCGTTGAGGATCAGGGACCGCCCCCGGGCTTCGCCGCCGGCCCGCCAGTCGGCGCCGCCGGTGCGCTTGCCTTCGACGTCCCAGCCAAACGGGGAGGCGCCATCGGCGGCGCGCAAGGACTCGGCGTCGAGCGGGACGCTGCGGGCTTCGAGGCCGCAGTCGGAGAATGCGGTTTCCATGACTTCCTGCCCGGCCTCCTCGGCGCCGAGGACGGTGGGCGCTTGGACCAGGCGGACGAGGAGGTCCTCCATCCAGTCCGCCTCCGCGGTGACGGCGGCTAGTATGGCTTCGTCCGGTACGGGCGCGGTTCTCATCCCGCGCTGCCGTCCAGGATCTGGAGCGTCTTCAGGTCGGAGTAGAAATCCAGGGCGTAATCGCCGCCCTCGCGGCCTATCCCTGAAATGCCGACGCCGCCGAACGGCGCCGTCAGGTCGCGGACGAGGAAGGTGTTCACCCACACCACGCCGGCCCGCACCCGTCGTCCGACGCGGTCGGCGCGGCCGAGGGAGCCCGTGTAGACGATGCCGGAGAGGCCGTAGGCGGTGGAGTTTGCGAGGGAGACGGCCTCGTCCTCGTCGGCGAAGGTCTGGATCGTCAGCACCGGGCCGAAGACCTCGTTCTGGACGACCTCGGCGCCGTTAGAGGCGGGTTCGATCAGGGTCGGTTGGTAGAAGAGCGGGCCCGCCGGAGAGCGCCGGCCGCCGCGCAGGATCTTCTGCCCTTCGGCGCGCGCCCGGTCCACGAAACCCTCGACCCGTTCGAGGTGATCCGGGTGGATGAGCGGCGAGATCGTGGTGGCGTCCGCGCGCGGGTCGCCGAGGACGTGCTGGTCGGCGAAACGGTCGAACAGCTCCATGAACTCGTCGGCGACGGGTTCCTGCACGAGCAGGCGCGTGCCGGCCAGGCACACCTGGCCCGAGTCGTCGTACTGGCCGGCCGCCTTGCGGGCGGCGGCGTCGAGGTCGGCGTCCTCGAAGACGATCAGGGGCCCCTTACCCCCGAGCTCCGCCGTAAACGGCACGAGGTTTTGCGCCGCGGCCACGCCGATCAGGCGCCCCGTCGCCGGCGAGCCCGTGAACGAGACGCGCCGGAGCAGCGGGTGGGCCACCAGAGCGGCCCCCGCCTCCTCCCCGAGTCCCTGGATAATATTGAAGACGCCCGGCGGGAACCCGGCCTCGGAGATCAAGTCTCCCAGCAGCGAACACGACAGCGGCGACCACTCCGCGGGTTTCAGAACCACCGTGCAGCCGGCCGCGAGCGCGGGGGCCGTCTTCCAGGTGGAGAGCATGAAAGGAGCGTTCCACGGCGTGATGACCGCGGCGGGCCC
>CAXTDD010000364.1:0-3865 GCA_964242955.1 uncultured Rubrobacteraceae bacterium
GAACATCGAGTTGCCCTTCGAGCAGCACGTCAACCCCCACGTGGACGTCGAGGTGGACTTTCGGTACTTTTTCGTGCGCAAGACCATGCTCGTCAAGTACGCCCAGGCCTTCGTCATCTTTCCCGGGGGCTTCGGCACCATGGACGAACTCTTCGAGGCGCTAACCCTGATACAGACCGGCAAGATCCGGGACTTCCCCATCGTCCTTTTCGGCTCGGACTACTGGGCCGGGCTCATAGAGTGGGTTAGATCCGTCATGATCGCCGAGGGCAAGGCGACCGAGGCCGACCTGAACCTTCTCTCCGTAACCGACTCCCCCGCCGAGGCCTGCGCCCACATCGTGACCGCCACCAAAGAGCGCTACGACGGCGCGGACTACGAGCGCAGGTCCCGCGAGGCCACCCGCGCGGCTTTCGCCAAGACCCGTGACCGTCCGGGCAGCTGAGACCGGAACGCCGGTCGCGGCGCGGTAGATCCCGCGCGTTCTGGTCTACGCGAAGAGGTTTAGCATGGTCCTTCGCCGCGACAGACCCGGTCAGGCGCCGAGCACGTCCGCCATGCCGTAGAGGCCCGGCTCCGCCCCGGACACGAACATTGCCGCGCGCATGGCGCCGTCGGCAAAGGTGCGGCGGGAGAGGGCGCGGTGGACGACCTCGACCTCCTCGCCGTCGGAGTAGAAGACCAGGCGGTGCTCGCCGACGACCGCGCCGCCGCGCAGGGCGTGGACCCCTATCTCACCGGGCTTCCGCGGCGCGACGCCCTCCCGGCCGTAGACCGCGACGTCATCTAGATCTTGCCCACGGCCCTCGGCGGCGGCCCGCGCCAGGAGGAGCGCCGTCCCCGAGGGGGCGTCCTGCTTGTTCCTGTGGTGCGCCTCGACGACTTCGATGTCGTAGTCTTCGAGTTTTGCGGCGAGGTCCCGAACGACCTCGCGCACCAGGTTCACCCCGACGCTCATGTTCGGGGCGAGCACGATGGGGACGTTTCTCGCGGCCTCTTCGACCTTGTGACGTTGCCCGTCCGAGAGGCCTGTGGTGCCGATGACGTGCGGCAGGCCGTAAGAGAGGTGTTCGACCGTGGCGTCGGGCGTGGTGAACTCCACGAGGACGCCGGCGTCCTCAGGCGCGTCTTCGGTGGCGGGGAGGCCGATCTTGCCCGCGCCGCAGAGCTCGCCGAGGTCGTTCCCGATCTCTACGGCGCCATCCTCGACGGTGCCGCCGGCGAGCTCAATGCTGTCTGTCTCCAGGGCGGCGCGGCAGAGTTCGCGGCCCATGCGGCCCGCCGCGCCGACGATGGTTACGCGGGTCAAACTTCTTCCGGGGTGGGGAGGAGGTGGTCCGTCTGCTCCATGACGCGGCGGAGGGCATCGAGGTTGTCGCCGGCGAGCGGTATCATGGGCAGCCGCATCTCGTCGGAGCAGAGCCCCAAGATGGAGGCGGCGGTCTTTACCGGTATGGGGTTGGTCTCGACAAAGAGCGCCCGGCAGAGCGGGAGCAGGTCGTAGTGGAGCTCGCGACCGCGGGCGAAGTCGCCTTCGAGGAGGGCGTTCACGAGGTCGGAGACGGCCGCGGGGGCCACGTTGGCGGCGACGGAGATCACACCCCGCCCCCCGAGCGACATCAATGGCAGCGTGAGCGAATCGTCGCCGGAGAGGATGTCGAAGTCCTCCCCACACAGGCGCCGGATGTCGCTCGCCATATCCATAGAATGCGTCGCCTCTTTGGTGCCGACGATGTTGGGGATCTCGGCGAGGCGGGCCGTGGTCTCGGCGCCCACGGTGACGCTCGTGCGGCCGGGGATGTTGTAGAGGATGATGGGGAGGCTCGTGCTCTCGGCTATCGTCGCGAAGTGGCGGTAGAGGCCCTCCTGGGTCGGCTTGTTGTAGTAGGGGGCTACCTGCAGGGAGCCGTCGGCGCCCTCCTCCTCTGCCATCCTGGTGTACTTGATCGCCATGTGCGTGCTGTTGGAGCCGGTTCCCGCTATGACGGGAACCCGGCCGTTGGCGACCCTGACCACGGTCTCTATGACGAGCCTGTCCTCGGCCTCGCTCATGGACGGCGTCTCGCCGGTGGTGCCGCACGGGACGAGGCCGTGGATGCCCTGCTCTATCTGGAACTCGACCAGTCCCTCCAGTGCCTCGACGTCCACCTCGCCGTTCCGAAACGGCGTGACGAGGGCCGTAAACGCTCCGCTAAACATCTCTCTCCTCCAACTCGAAATCCCTGTGCAAGGCCCTTACGGCCTCTTCTACCCGTTCGACGGGCAACACGCACGTAACCTGTATCTCCGAGGTCGATACCATCCTTATCGGGATGCCCGCCTCGCCGAGCGAGGAGAACATCCTGGCCGCGTAGCCCGGACGGTTGAGCATCCCCGTCCCGACGACGGAGACCTTGCCGAGGTCCCGCTCGCCCTCGGCGGCGCCGTCCTTGACGCCGCTCTCGACTATGACGTCCACGGAGATGCCGCGCTCGGCCAGCGGGGTGAAGACCCGGCTCATGGTGCCGGGGCCCGTGCGGATGCCGTTCAAGGTTACCCTGGAGACGTCCGTGTCGTGGACGATGCCGGCCAGGGTCTCGCGCGTTTCGAGGCGTTCCAACGCTTCTCCTCCCGTGATGATCGTGCCCGGTCCCTCCTCGAAGGAGGACCGGACGTGTACCTCTACCCCGTACAGGGCGCCCAATTCGACGGCGCGGGGGTGCATGACCTTCGCCCCGCGCCACGCCATCTCCGCCATTTCCTCGAAGGAGATCGTGGGTACCCTTCTAGCTTCGGGGACTATGCGGGGGTCGGCGGTAAAGACGCCCGTCACGTCCGTGAAGATCTCGCATCTCTCCGAATCCATCACCGCCGCCAGGGCAACGGCCGTCGTGTCGGATCCGCCGCGCCCGAGGGTCATCACGTCGCCCAAAGCGTTCATCCCCTGGAAACCGGCGACGATGACGACCCGCTCCTGTTCGAGCAGGGCCTGGATCCTCTTCGGCCGGATCTCCGAGATGACCCCGGAGCCATACCGGCCCGTCACCGTCATTCCCGCTTGCGGCCCCGTCAACGACTCGGCGGGTATGCCGCGGTCACCCAGCGCCATCGCGAGCAACGCTACCGATTGCTCCTCGCCGGTCGCGAGGAGCTGGTCGATCTCGCGCGGGGAAGGGTCCCGGCTGACATCGCCCGCCAGTCGCAGGAGCTTGTCCGTCGTCTTGCCCATCGCCGAGACGGCGACGACGAGGTCGAGGCCGGACTCGCGGGCGCGGGCGATCCTGCCGGCGACGGCCCTGATGTGCTCCGCCGTCGCCACCGAACTCCCGCCGTATTTCTGGACCACGATGCCCAGAGGACCGCCTCCCTCCGCCGCGCTTGGGCTCGTCCCTAGCCTAGCGTATCGGGAAGCTTCTATCCATTCGACCGGAAGGCTTCGGGGTTCCAGGGGTGCCCGGTGGGTCCCGGTGGATGGACCGGCGGTTCAGTCGAAGGCCCTGATGGCGCGGCTGGTCGCGCCGAGGAGGGCGGCCAGCGCCATGGTCGAGCCCGCTCCGACGAACGTCGCCGCGAGACCTAACTCCATCATCGCGCCCGTGAGCGCGTAAGAGACGGGGTCCAGCGCGATAAAGGCGAACGAGACGAGGCCCATCACCCGGCCGCGCACGCCCTCCTCGACCCGCTCCTGGAGCCACGCGACGAGCACGACGCCCAGGTATCCTGCACCGATGCCCATCACCGCGACGGCGGCCAGGGTCCAGGCCAGGTTTGGCACGAAGCCTAATGCGCCCAGCCCAAGGCCGAACAGGGCCGTTATGCCGAGCAGGGCGGGGCCGCGGGGGCGGGGGTTGCCGAGCGACCCCGCGACGAGGAGGCCGGCCAGGGA
>CAXTDD010000365.1:0-3861 GCA_964242955.1 uncultured Rubrobacteraceae bacterium
GGACCGCGAGGGAGGCCAAGAGCGGGGCCGTGTTGCTCGCGATCCGCGGCAAGGCTCCGGTGCTGCCCGTTTTTGTCGGCGCCATCCCGGGTCCCCTGGCCCGGCTGCGCGGCGAGCGCCTGCGCCTCGTGGTCGGCGAGCCGATCTCCCTGGACGAGAACCTGCGCGGCGGTAAGGCCTACCGCGAGGCGGCGGACGACGTGCTGCGAAGGATCTACGCCCTGCCCAAAGAGCACGGCCTGGCGGGGGGACGCCCGTGAGCCGGCTGCCCGTCGTCGCCGTCGTCGGGGCGCCGAACGTCGGCAAGAGCTCGCTCATCAACCGCATCCTGCGCCGCAGGACCGCCGTCGTCGCGGACCAACCCGGCACGACCCGCGACCGCTCTTACAATAGGGCCGAGTGGGCCGGCGCCGAGTTCGACCTGGTGGACACGGGCGGAATGGAGCCGAGGGCGAAAGTGGGGCTAGAGGCGCTCGTCACTCTTCAGGCGCGGGTCGCCGTCGAGGAGGCAGACGTGATCCTGCACCTCACCGACGCCAGGCTGGGCCCCACGGAGGCCGACGCGGCCGTGGCCCGCGAACTGCGCCGCTCCCCGACCAAAGTGGTCCTCGCCGTGAACAAGCTGGACAACCCGGCCGACGACACCGAGCGCCACAGCTTCCATTCTCTGGGTGAGGGCGAACCCCACGCCGTCTCGGCCATACACGGGCTCGGCGTGGGCGACCTTCTGGACGCCGTCGTGGCGTTGTTGCCGGAGACGGACGAGGAAGAGGAGTCCCAGCTCCCGAGGCTCGCCATCGTCGGCAGGCCCAACGTCGGCAAGAGCACGCTGCTAAACAGGGTCCTCGGCACGGACCGGGCCGTGGTCTCGGAGGTGGCCGGCACCACCACCGACGCCGTGGCCGGCGAGATCGAGGTGGAGGTCGATGGAGAACGCGAACGCTACGTGCTCCTGGATACCGCGGGCGTCAGCAAGACCGCCCGGCGGGCGAGCGGGGTGCCGTACTACTCGTCATTGCGGACCTCCGAGGCGATCCGGCGCTCCGACGTCTCGCTTTTGTTGGTGGACGCGGTGGAAGGCCTCGTGGGCGGCGACCTCAGGATAGCGCGCGAGATCCAGGAGGCCGGACGCGCTTGCGGCGTCCTGATAAACAAGCGCGACCTCGTCTCGCCGGATCGTCTGCGCGAGGTCTCGGACGGCATCTACGCCCGCCTGACCGACCTAAAACCCCGCTCCCTCCCGATCTCCGCCCTTACCGGATCCGGCACGAACGGCGTCTTGCCCCTTGCCTACCGGGTAGGCCGGGCCTACCGGCTGCGGGTGCCCACCCACGAGGTAGCCGAGTTCGTGAACGCCCTGGTTGACCGCAACGCGCCTCCGGGGGGGGTGAAGATCCGGTACGCCACCCAGACGGGGACCACGCCGCCGAGGTTCACCCTCTTCGCCAGCCGCCCGGATGACGTGCCGGATAACTACCTCCGCTACGTGGAGAACGCCCTTAGGGAGCGCTACGACCTCTGGGGCGTCGCCGTGGGCGTCAAGGCCCGCAGCAGCCGCTAGGGATGCCGGCCAAGCCCTCGGGGTGTCTTAATCTAACATTGCGCTTCAGGTTGAGGCGGCGTTATACTCTTCGCATGGACGAAGGGTTCACGACGGACGCGGGTGGCTTCGACTGGGAGACGGTCGAAGACCTCACCTCCCTCTCGGAGACCGAGCTTCGGGACGCGCTCGCGCGGGTTGCGGAGGAGGAGCGGGCCGCGGCCTACCGGCACGAGATGTTGCGGGGCCGGCTGAACCTCATCCGGGCCGAGATCGCGGGCCGCGGGGTGACGTCTTTGCCGTCCGACGAGCTTGCGCGGGTGTTGCTCGGCGAGGTGGGGGAGGGCGCGTGATGGTCTGTCCCAACTGCGCCGCCGAGGTCTCGCCGGGGATGCACTTCTGCTCCGAGTGCGGCGCGAAGCTCGACGCCGGCCAGAGCACGGTCTCCTTCGCCCCGGCGTTTGGTGAGGAGGCCCAGCAGCCCGTTCCTTCCGAGGGCGGTCCCGCGGCGGCGCTCATCGAGCTCGACCAGGTCGAAGGCACCGCCGGCCGGAGGATGCACGACATCGACGACGAGGTCGTCACCGTCGGCCGGGGCCAGGAGAGCAGCATATTCCTGGACGACGTCACGGTATCCAGGAAACACGCGGAGGTCGTGCGCGGCGAGCGGGGGTACCTGATCCGGGACGTGGGAAGCCTCAACGGCACGTACGTCAACAGGGTGAGGGTGGACTCCGTGGACCTGCGCAACGGCGACGAGATACAGGTCGGGAAGTACCGGTTCAGGTTCGTGTTCGCCTGAGAGCGGCGGGCCTGATGGAGAGGATGGGAGACTAGCCAGGTGGAGTACGGAGACCGAAACCAGCGCAGGTGGAACGACCCGCACAGGGACGACCCGCACGCGGGCCGCGACGCGGCGCGCGGACCGGAGCCCGAAGACGACTTCGGGATGGAAGAAGAGCGGGTAGGGGAGACGGCCACGGACGCGCCCGAGGACGGCCCGGGGGGCGGGTTCGTCGAGGAGCCGCGGCCGGCGGTCCACAGGCGGACCGCCGCGGATCAGGGGCCGGAAGAACCGGGGCTGGTCGCCGGGGCCAGGGGCCGCGGGGGAGGCAAGGACAGCTACACCATCGGCGAGGTCGTCGAGCGCTTGAGGCCCGAGTTCCCGACGCTCTCGGTCAGCAAGATCCGGTACCTGGAGCGCCGGCGCCTGATCAACCTGACCCGCACCCGCGGCGGGTACCGCCTCTTCTCCGGCCAGGACATCGAGCTGCTCAAGTACATCCTCACCCTGCAGGACAAGGAATACCTGCCCCTCAAGGTGATAAAGAAGCGCATCGAGGGCGGGGGTGCCATGACGGCCGGCGGCGACCCGGCGGGCGACCTCTCCCGCGTGCTCGAAGATAGGACCTACACCCGCGAGGAGCTGGCCGACACTCTGGAGACCGAGTCCCGGTTCGTCGACGAGCTGATAACCGTGGGCGTCATAGGCCGCACGGGCGAGCTCACCCAGAGGGACGCCGAGATAGCGCGCCTGGCCCAGGAGATGGCGAAGTACTCGATCCAACCGCGACACCTGCGCGGCATCATGGCCGCCGTCGACCGCGAGGCGGCCCTCTTCAAGCAGGTGGTCAACCCGGAACTGCGCAGCGGCGATGAGGGCAGGGTGGCCGAGGCTGTTAACAAGGCCCGCAACCTCGCCGCCGTCGACTCGCGCATGAAGGAGCTGATGATGGCGAACGTGATAGACACCTTTGCCCCCTGACGCCGCGGGAGCCGCCGGGAGTTCGACCGGGGACCCCCACGACGCGACGGACGCCTTCGAGCGCCACATCCGCACGGTCCCCGACTTCCCCAAACCCGGCATCTCCTACAAGGACATAACCCCCCTCATAGAGTACGGCCCCGCCCTGCACGCGGCCACCGACGCCCTCCACCGCGCCACCGAGCACATCACCTACGACCGCATCCTCTCCGCCGAGGCCCGCGGCTTCGTCTTCGGTACCGCGCTCGCCTACAGGTCCCGCAAGGGCCTGATCCTGGCCCGCAAACCCAACAAGCTCCCCCGCCAGACCATCTCCGCCTCATACGACCTGGAGTACGGAACCGACACCCTAGAAGCCCACGCCGACGCCATCCGCGACGGCTCCCGCGTCCTCGTCACAGACGACCTCCTCGCCACCGGCGGTACCGCCCGCGCCATGTGCGAGCTCGTAGAGAACGCCGGCGGAACCGTCGCCGGCGTCGCCTTCCTCATAGAACTAGGCTACCTGGACGGCCGCTCCCGCCTGACCCCCTACGAAGTCATCTCCCTCGTAACC
>CAXTDD010000366.1:0-3857 GCA_964242955.1 uncultured Rubrobacteraceae bacterium
GGGGGGCGCCCGACGCCACGTCCCACCACGAACCGTCGGCCTGCCGGATCCTGTACTCGCCGGGCGAGCCGGCCCCCGCGCCGGCGTCCGCCCTGCGCCGTAGGCGACGGCGCACCCTTTCGGCGTCTTCCGGGTGGACGTAATCGAAGGCGTTCCTCCCGATCAGATCCTCCGGCCGGTAGCCCAGGACGCGCTCGACGGAGGGGCTCTCGTAGCGGATGGTGCCGTCGGCTTCCAGGACCGTGACAATGTCCGAGGCATTCTGCACGAGGGCGCGGAAGCGCACCTCGCTCTCCTCGAGCCTCCGCTCGGCCTCCTTGCGCACGGTGCCGGCGAGCAGGCCCCCCTGCCAGCACCGGCGCCCCCCCTCCCCCCCCCGCACCGCCACCGCCGCCCCGCTCACCCACACCACCGTCCCGTCCCTAGCGAGGAGGCGATACTCCTCGCCGAAACGCTCGTCCTCGCCCCTCTCGAAGCGTCCGTCCGCTGCCAGCACGCGCTCGCGGTCGTCGGGGTGGAGCCTCTCCGGCCATAACCTCCGACCAAGCCACTCCTCAGGGGTGTAGCCGAGCATCCCCGTCACCTGGGGGCTGACGTAGACGGGCTCGTCGTCGCGGTCGGCATCGTCTGGGTCCACGTAGCGGTCGACGTAGGTGACCGCCGGGATCTGCTCGACCAGCGTCCTGTAGCGCGCCTCGGTATCCTTGAGCCTCTCCTCGGCCTCCTTGCGCGCGGTTATGTCCAGCAGCATGCCCTGGCGGTGGCGGGGCTCGCCCCCTTCGTCGCGCAAGACGGTCGACTCGTCGCGCACCCATACCACCGACCCGTCCCTGGCAATCATGCGGTACTCCAGGACGAGCGGCGCGCCCTCGGCGTTGGCACGCTCGTTCTCTGCGACTACCCATCCTTCGTCGTCGGGGTGCAGTATCTTCGTCCAGAAGCGGGGGTCGGAGTCCCAGGCCTCCATGGGGTAGCCCAGCACCGCCTCGGCCCGGGGGCTGGTGTACCCTCCGTAGCCGGGGCCCTCGGGCGCATCCACGTAGACGACGGCCGGCACGTTCTCCACGAGGGTACGGTAGCGCTCCTCGGCCTCCGCGAGCGCCTTCTCGGCTTCCCTCTGCTCGGTGACGTCCTGCACCGTCCCGGTCAGTCCCTCGAGCTCCCCACCCTCCCCAAAGCGGGCCTCGTACAAGTTGCGCACCACCCGCACCCCTCCGCCGGGGCGCACGACGCGGCACTCGACCGCCGCAGACATCTCGCCCCGGGCGGCCGCCTCGTTGGCCGCGCGCACCCGCTCCCTGTCGTCCGGGTGGATGCGCCCCAGGTGCACCGCGACGGTCGGCTCCAACTCGCGAGGCTCAAAGCCGTATATGCGGTAGAGCTCGTCGGACCAGGAGAGGCCGTCCGAGCCGAAGTCCACATCCCAGTTGCCCAGGTGGGCGATGCGCTGGGCGTCGGCCAGGGCCGCCTCGCTGCGCCTCAGCGCCTCCTCCGCTTCCCTACGCTCGGTTATGTCCTGCGCCTGCGCGACGAAGTGGCTTGGGGCTCCGTCCGCGTCCCGCACCAGCGAGACGTTGAGCAGCGCCCACACGACGCGCCCGTCGGCGCGTACGTATCGCTTCTCCAGGGTTTCCGCGTCGGCCTCGCCGCGCAGGACGCGCCTCCTGCGCGCCTCCTCCGCCGCGAGGTCGTCACCGGGGTGGGTGAACTCGCGCGCGCTCCTGCCCACCAGCTTCTCCTTGGGGTAGCCGAGCATCCCGCACAGCGCCCGGTTCACCCGCAGGTAGCGAGTGTCGAGGCCGACGAGGGCCATGCCGGTCGAGGCGTTCTCGAAGGCGCCGCGGAAACGCTCCTCACTCTCTTTCAGCGCCTCCTCTACCCGAGCTCGCTCGGTGACGTCGACCATGTAGAGGCGCAGACCACCCTTCCCCGGGACGCGGGAGATTACCTGCTGGTAGCGGGCGTCACCGACCTCGACCTCGCGCACGACCGACCCTTCCGCGAGCCCGCCGGCCGCCAAGGCGAGCCCCGAAAGCACGGGGTGCCCGCTTCCGCCAGTCCGGAGGCCCGGGAAGAGCCTCTCGGCCGCCGGGTTGAGGTAGGTCGGCTCACCGTCCGAGCTCGCCTCAAGGACGGGGTTGGGGTTGAGCTCCGGAAAGGAGGCGAGCCGGGCCAGCCTCTCCCCAGCCCCACCGCGCCCGCCGGAGGCCGCGCCCTCTGATTCTCCGCTCGGCAACCCGGCCACCTCCTGAAGGCCCGTGGCTTTGCGTCCCCACCTCGCGGCGGGTTTGCCTTTCTCGTGGACGGCAAGATGGTACACCAGCGGGCAACGCTGCGAAACCGCAGACGGCCTTGGGGATGGCGACTCGTCCGAGCCTGCGCGCGGTGGCCGTGCCCGAGGATCAGCCGAGAGACGGGGACGACGTCGCCGTCTCGAAGGACGCGTGGCCCTCCGGGCCGCCGGATATACTCGCCTCGTCATGCTACTGCACTCCACCGTGCTCGAATACATCGATAGCGGAGACACCAACTTCTTTTTGAGGGATGACCTGCCGCGCGTCGTCACGCCCCAGAGATACGAGACTACCTGGCCAAGACTGAGTACAGACAGATAATTTCCGCGCGCTGGACGAGATCGAAAGCCTGCTTGGCGCGGATCTCCCCTAGCGTCAGGCCGGCCCCCAGGGCGAACACGACGAACGCCACGCTCCTGGCTGTGGGTCTTAGTCCGGCCCTCCCGAGGACGTTGCTGGTCGGTTGCCGGCACGCCCTCGAAACCGGCCCCGGGACGCGACCGGAAACACCCCGCAACACAAGAAAAACAGGTCGCGTTTGCCTTGGAAACGATAAGAAAAGAGCGGAGAGGGAGGGATTCGAACCCTCGAGACGGCTTAACACCGCCTACGCGATTTCCAATCGCGCTCCTTCGGCCAACTCGGACACCTCTCCAAAAGTGACGGCCCCGAGTGTACCAAATGACCCGCCCCGGATCGAAGCTACGAGGCCCTCCCGGCCGCGCCGGTTCGCCGCCTGAGACGCGCGACCATCAGCGCCAGCATCGTGAGCAGGATCAGGCCGTGGTTGACGAGGAAGAACTCGCGGCCGTAGTAGGCGCTGTTGTAGTAGGAGACGGGGCTGGCCCACGTCCAGCCCGAGAGGGGCCAGAAGAGCGGTCGCACGTCGTCCACGTGCGTCAGGAAGTCCGCGACGGTGTGGCCGAGCCAGCCGAGCAGGAACCAGAGCAGTATTCCGCGCTGGTCGCGCCTACCCAGCTTGAGGACCCGGTAAAGGACGAGCAGCGCCACGGCCAGGACGGCGGAGTGGAGCGCGCTGCCCGTCCCGCCGAAGGGACCCGAGAAGTAGATGGCGTCGAGGACCTCCTCGGTGTCCATCGAGGCCCACCCGTCCCGCAGGTAGGCCGGGCCGGCGTAATAGGCGGTGCCGGCGAAGGAGGGCAGATCGGGGAACGAGGCCCCGACCGCCCCTGCTATTCCTGCCGCTCTCCCGGCTTTTACGCCGTGCTTGGCGAGCGCCCAGGTGAAGAAGGCGTGGGAGTAGGTCTCCACGCTACCGGGGTTTGTCCGACCCGCGTTCGGCGAGGGGCCGCCCGCTCGCGCTCGTCGCCTTCGGGGCCGCCGGAGAGTTCCGCGGCGGCCCGGACGAGCGCGGGGTAGCCCCCGTTGCCCGACTCGATGCGGTCCGCGATACTCCTGAGCGCGGCGGCCTCTTCGGGCTTCGGGGAGGCCGAGGGCGAGGTCTCGACCGTGCGCAGCAAGCGGGCCAGGGTGCGGTCCTCGTCGCCGGAGGCGTCGGACTCCAGGGCCGCCGCCAGGGTCGCGGTGAGCGCCGGGTGGTCG
>CAXTDD010000367.1:0-3855 GCA_964242955.1 uncultured Rubrobacteraceae bacterium
CTCGGCGAGCCCGAAGACTTCGCCGGCCCGCTCGCGTTCCTGCTCTCGCCGGCGTCGGACTTCGTCACCGGCCAGATCCTGTACGTCGACGGCGGATACACGGCGAGTTGACGTGGAGCGCAAAGAGAAGATAGCGGTCGTCGGCGCCGGGCTCATGGGGCACGGCATCGCCCAGGTGTTCGCCCACGCCGGCCACGAGGTGGCCATACAAGACCCAGACGACGAAGCCCTCGCCCGGGTACAAGAACGTGTCGGCGCGAACCTCCAAACGCTCGGCCTTGAGCCCGGCGCGGTCGGGAGGATCGCGCCGGAGTCCGGGCTGGGCGACGCCGTACGGGACGCCGAGTTCGTATTCGAGGCCGCGCCGGAGAACCTGGAGTTGAAGCAGAAGATCTTCGAGAGCCTCGGCACGCTCGTCGGTGAGGACACCATCCTGGCGAGCAACACCTCGGTGATGTCTATCGGGGAGATCGGTCGCGATTGCAAAGGTCCGGGGCGCGTGGTCGGCACCCACTGGTGGAACCCACCGTACCTGGTCCCGCTGGTCGAAGTGGTCCAGGCCGGGAAAACGTGGGAGGATGCTGTGGAGCGGACGATGGACCTGCTGGTGCGGGTCGGCAAGGCCCCCGTCCACGTCAAGCGGGACGTCCCCGGCTTCGTCGGCAACCGGCTGCAGCACGCGCTGTGGCGCGAGGCGTTCTCGCTCATAGACGCCGGGGTCTGCGACGCCGAGACGGTGGATCTGGTCGTCAAGAACAGCTTCGGGACCCGTCTGGCGGTGCTCGGACCCGTAGAGAACGCGGATCTGGTCGGGCTGGATCTGACGATCTCCATCCACGACTACCTGCTCCCGCACCTGAGCGCCAGCCCCGAACCTGCGCCCGGTTTGCGCGAGCGCGCCAAGCGCGGCGATCTCGGGATGAAGACTGGGCGGGGCTTCATCGAGTGGGGCCCGGGCGAGGCCGACGCCGTGAGCGAGCGTCTGGTGCGCCACCTCGCTGGAGCATGGCCGGCCGGAGGAGCGGCCGACGAGACGCATCCCAGCCCTGCCTCGCAGAAGGGAGAAAAGAAATGAATGCCTCCGAGACGGCGGTCCTCACCGCCGCGCTCACCGGTCCCATCGCCACGAAGGCGGACAACCCCGCCCTGCCCACCACGCCCGAAGAGATAGCCAAGGCCGCCCGCGGTGCGTACGAGGCGGGGGCCGCGGTGGTCCACGTCCACGTGCGCGACGAAGACGGAAGGCCCACGGCCGACCCGAAGGTGGCGAGGAGGACAGTCGGCCTGATCGAGGAAGCCTGCCCCGCGCTCGTGCAGCTCTCGACCGGCGTGGGGCTCAGCGTCCCGTTCGAGGAGCGCGAGAAGCTGGTGGAGGTAAGGCCGCGCATGGCGACCCTGAACGTCGCCTCGATGACCTTCGGCTCGGGCGAATTCCGCAACCCGCCAGATGGGGTCAGGAGGCTCGCCTCGCGCATGCGCGAGCTCGGCGTCAAGCCCGAGCTGGAGGTCTACGATACGGGGCACCTCGACAGGGCGCTGGCGCTGTTGGAAGAGGGCCTCTTGGAGGAGCCGTTGCAGTTCTCGTTCGTGCTCGGCGTGAGCGGCGGCATGGGCGCGACACCCGCCAACCTCGTTCACATGGTCGCCCGGTTGCCCGAGAACGCCACGTGGCAGGTGATCTCCATCGGGAGATCCAACCTCGCCATGACCGCCATGGGCCTGGCTATGGGCGGCGACGCCCGCACGGGGATGGAGGACACCTTGTACCTGCGCCGCGGCACGAAAGCAGGCTCGAACGCCGAACTCGTGGAACGCTTGGCCTCGCTGGCACGGGCGCTCGAACGCCCACCCGCCGGCATCGAGGAGACGGAAACCCTCCTCCAACTGCCGGCCCCCGAAGGGAGGAAGACGGCGACATGAACGACGAAGCTTCTGCTGCCCTCCTCGGCTCGACAGGATGCCGGCCTCCTCATCACCTTCTTTTTGAAAGAGACGGTTCCATAAAGGTGGCGAAGACGGGGAGGATGTCTCATGCCGGGTCTTTCCCCGGTCCAGAGTAGAGGAGCACCGTGAAGAAGATCGACTTCGAGGCGCACTTTTATAGCCGGGAGTTCTTCGAGCTTTTGAACGCGAACGAAGGCTACCCCCGCTACACCAGGGACGAGCGCACGGACGGCCCCCGCATCCACTACGCGCCCGGCGCCTCCGTGACGCAGGGGGAGGCGCTGATCGAGAACCTGCTAGACCTGGGCGAAGGCCGAATCCGGAAGATGGACGAAGCCGGGATCGACGTGCAGGTGATCAGCCTCTCCGAACCGAGCGTCGAGCTGTTCGACCCGGAGACGGGGACGGCCCTGGCCAGGAGCACCAACGACGCGCTGGCCGCGGCCATCGAAGACCACCCGGACAGGTTCATGGGTTTCGCCGCGATCGCACCCCAGGACCCCGACGAAGCCGTGGACGAGCTCGAACGGGCCGTGACGCAGCTGGGTCTTAAGGGCTGGCTGACCCACTCGAACTTCGGGGACACGTACCTGGACCACAAGAAGTATTGGCCGATCCTGGAGCAGGCCGAGAACCTGGACGTGCCCGTCTACATTCACCCATCGTTTCCGGCGATAGTCCAGCTTCACGACTACGGGTTTGCCCTGGCCGGGGCGCCCTTCGGGTTCCAGTTCGAGACGGCCATGTGTCTGATGCGCATGATCCTGGGCGGCGTCTTCGACCGGTTCCCCAGATTGCAGGTCATCCTGGGCCATCTCGGCGAGGCGCTGCCGTTCTTTATAGAGCGGCTGGACTTCCCGTTCGTCAGGCCGTGGTTCGATCCGGCGGATCGGCCGGACCTCCAGCGGAGGCCGAGCGAAGTGCTCAGGGAGAACATGTTCGTGACCACGAGCGGCCGGTACTACGAGCCCGCCTTCCGGTGCACGGTGGAGGCCCTTGGCATCGACCGCGTCTTGCTGGGGACGGATCACCCGTACGAGACGATGGCCGAGGGGGTGGAGTTTATCGAGGGTTTGACGTTATCCGACGAGGACAAGGAGAAGGTCTACCGCGGCAACGCGCGCGGTTTGGGTATGGCGCCGTAGAAGGGCCACGGCCGGAGAAAGTCTTGCGGTAGAGCGAGGGTGCTCCGTTGGTGAAAAGACGGGAGTGATCCCGGAAGGAGGAGTGGACGTGACGACGAGTGCGGAGACAACGGGCGCGGGGACCGGGAGGTTAAGCCGCTTTAACCTGCTGGTCATAGGATTGTGCTGGTTCGCCATCATCCTGGACGGCTACGACCTGGTGGTCTACGGCGTCGTGGTGCCGGTGTTGCTGGAGTACCCGGCGTGGGACATGACGCCCGAGGAGGCCGGCGTGATCGGGGCCTACACCCCCATCGGGGCGTTGCTGGGGGCGCTCATAGTCGGCACGTTAACGGACATCTTGGGCCGGCGCCGGATGATCCTGGGCTGCGTGATCGGGTTCTCGGTCGCCACGGCCCTGTGCGCCGTGGCGACCTCGCCCGGGTTCTTCGGCCTCTTCCGCTTCGTCGCCGGACTCGGCCTGGGCGGCCTTATCCCGACGGCGACCGCCCTGATCGCGGAGTACTCCCCGCCCCGCACCCGCAACTTCGCCTACGCGCTCGCGCTAACCGGCATCCCGATCGGCGGCATGCTCTCGGCGTTTTTGGGCATCCTCCTGATAAGCTCGTTCGGTTGGCGCGCGATGTTCGTGGCCGGGGCGCTGCCCGCCCTCATCCTCGTCCCCCTGGCCTTCCGGTACCTGCCGGAGTCGGTGACCTTCCTCAGGGCCCGGGGCCGAACGGCGGAGGCCGAGAGGGTCGCCCGCCGTTTCCAGATACCCCCGGAC
>CAXTDD010000368.1:0-3850 GCA_964242955.1 uncultured Rubrobacteraceae bacterium
CGTTCGGGGATGCCGGGCGACAGGACGCCAGCCCGACGGAGCCGAGTACGACGCTCGCGATGCCGAACCAGCGCGGCGCCCCGAGGCGGCGCCATTGCAAGCCCGCCACGATCACGGCGACGTTGCCCCCGATGATTCCCATGGCGGCACCTGCGAAGTGGTAGACGACGGTGCCGTCGGCTATCGCTTGACTCGACCCGTGGAAGGTCCCGACAAGAACCCAGCCGACGCCGTGGATCAGCGCGGTGGCGAGGCATACGTTCCGCGCGCTACCCGAAAAGGGTCGCCACAACAGGATACTGGCGACGACGAAAAGCACGCCCTGGACGACGAACCCGGCGTTCATGACGGCGTGGAGCGGGGAACAGGTCTCGCGCCCCTGGAAGGTGCTGCAACCGGGAGCCCCGAGGTCGCTGACGAAGTTGGATGCGTAGCTATACGCCGGGCTCTGCCAAGCCGATGCAGCAACGGTCTCCGCCGCCAGGTACTGGGTTCCCGCGACGATAAAAAGGATCGCCGCCGAGGCGATCCCCAGGGCCCAACGGCGCCCGTCGGCGCCGGGCGGGCTCGAACGCGTCGTGTTGGCCCTCGGCATCGGGTTTCGGCCGGTCGTGTTGGCGCCCTTCTTCGAGCGGATGGTCGTTGTCTGCCCTGCACGCCGGTTTCGCGTGTTCCGCGTTAGCCGCCACCCGAGAGGTACTGGTGCACGAACTGGACCGCCGTCGAGCCCTCCCCAACGGCGGAGGCCACCCGCTTGACGGACCGCGACCTCACGTCCCCGGCCGCGAACACCCCGGGCAGGCTCGTCTCCAACAAGAACGGGTCGCGGTCCGGACCCGAGTAGGACCCCGCCCGCGACGTGGTGGGAGATCTTAGGGATGCCCCCGTCAGCACGAAGCCGTGCTTGTCCAGCTCCAGGGCGCCCTCGAGCCAACCTGTGCAGGCCTTCGCGCCGACAAAGACGAAGAGGGCCGCCGCCGGGAGGCCGCGCTCCCGCCCGGAGCGGCCGTCCCGTACGAGCACGCCTTCGAGGGAGTCCCCGCCGAGGAGACCCGTGACCTCGGTGCGGGTGAGGACCTCGATGTTTTCGGCCCGCTCCACCCGCTCCGTGAGGTAGCGCGACATGCCTTTCGCCAGGGCCGCGCCCCTGACGAGCAGGTGGACCTTGCTCGTCCGGTCCGCCAGGAACAGCGCCGCCTGCCCGGCGGAATTGCCCCCGCCGACAACGGCCACCTCGGAGCCCGCGCAAGTCCGCGCCTCGACCTCGGTGGCGGCGTAGTAGACGCCGGTCCCCTCGAACTCTCCGAGGCGCGGCACGTCGAGCCTGCTGTAGCGGGCCCCGGTGGCGACCACGACGCTGCGCGCCGTGACCTCCGTTCCATCCGAGAGCCCGACCGCGTAGTGGCCACCGTCGGCGGCGCGGAGGCCCCTGGCCACCCGCGCGGGCCGGAATCGGGCGCCGCACGTCGCCGCCTGCCCCGTGGGGCGCTTGGGGAGCGCGGCGCCCCCGGCGCCGGCGGCGCGGTCGCCCGCGCCCTCCAGCCCGCCCGGGCACTGGACGCCGAACTTCTCCGCCTGCACCTCGTCGCGATTGGTGACCTCGGAGCCCGAGAGGCCCGCGGGGAAGCCCAGGTAGTTCTCGATGCGCGACGAGGTGCCGGCCTGCCCGCCCGGGGCCACGCCGTCGAGGATTAGCGTCGAGAGGCCCTCCGAAGACCCGTAGACCGCGGCGGCCAGTCCCGCGGGCCCGGCCCCCACGACGACGAGGTCGTGGACCTCCTCGGGGGTCACCTCCTCCCCGAGGCCTATCGCGCGGGAGAGCTCGGCGCCGGAGGGGTTCCTTAGCACGTTGGCGCCATGCCAGATCACCACCGGGGTCTCGGCGGGGGCCACGCCGACCTTCCCGAGCAGCGCCTCGGCCTCCGGGTCCTCCTCCAGGTCCGTCCACGAGTGCGGCAGCCGGTTGCGCACGGCGAACTCCCTGAGGCGCGTCGTGTCCGGCGAGTAACGCGAGCCCACGATCTTCAGCCCCGCCCTGCTCTCCAGCAGCAGCGAACGTCTCATGAGGAACGCCCCGAGGATCAGGTCGCTCAAGGCCTCGTCTTCGCCGACGATCTCCTTCAGGCGTTCGGGGGGTACGGCCAGCACCTCGCCCTCCTCGCGCACGACCGCCGTCAGGAACACCGTCTCCCCGGTGAACATGCCCATCTCGCCCAGGAACGTGTCGGCCCCGTACGAGGCGATCGCCCGCGTCTCCCCGCCGGCGTTCTCGACGATCTCTACCCTCCCGGAGAGGACGACGAAGAAGTCGTAGGAGTCGTCACCTTCCTGGAAGAGGGTGTATCCCGCCCCCACGCTCCTGCGTTCGCCGAATCGGGACAGGGTGGAGAGCTGCGCCCCCGTGAGCTTCGGGAAGGCCGTGTTTCGCATCTCCTCGGTCCCTAGCTGTTGGACCATGTGCTCTCCTCTCGAGGATCCCTGGTGCGGGCCGACCGCCGGGGAAAGGTGACCCGTCGTGGCCCCCGGGATCGCGTCTACCGTAATAGAATTGGCGCTTCCGGCGTCCAAGAAAGGTTCGGACGCAACGGGGCACACGAAGTCTACCGGAAATCGGCGCTCTTCTAGCGGGCGCCCGGCTTTGTCCCCCGCGGCCTCGGTCGCGCTGCGCGTCGAAGCATCGGGGCGTCGCGCTAGACGGATGCCACGGACCCGCCGTCCACGCGGTAGTTGGCCCCGTTGACGAACGACGCCCTCTCGGAGGCCAGGAAGGCCACCAGCGGCCCCACCTCGTCGAGCCGGCCGGGCCGTCCGAGTTCGATGTTCGGCCGATCGTTCTTCAAGAATTGCCGCACCGCCTCCTCCCTGGTAACGCCTTGCTGCCCGGCGGCCCGGTCCATCATGGCACTCACCAGCGGGGTCTCGATGAAGGCGGGGCTCACGGTGTTGACGAGGATGCCGTCCCTTGCGAACTCCTTGGAGAGGGCCTTGGAGAAGTTGTCCAGCGCGCCCTTGGAGGAGCCGTAGGCGATCATGTCGGGGTAGGGCTGCGTACCGTTCTCCGAGGAGACGTTGACTATGCGCCCCCAGCCCCGCTCCCGCATGTGGGGAACCACTCGCTTTACGAGCTCGACCGCCGCGAACAGGTTCAGCTCGAACACGCTCCTCCAGGCTTCGAGCGGCGTCTCTTCGAGCCTCCCCCCGTCGCCGATTTTCCCCGCGTTGTTGACCAGGATGTCTACGGCGCCGAACCCGCTCAGGGTCTCGTCCACGAGCCTCCGGCGGCCGGCCTCTTCCGTCAGGTCGGCCACGACCGCCAGCGCACGGGCATCGTTGTTGCCGCGCTCATCTATCTCCCTGGCCGCCCGCCGCACCTCGTCCTCGTTGCGGGAGCAGATGCAGACGTTGCACCCCTCGTCGGCCAGGGCGTCGGAGATCCCCCGCCCAACACCCTTGCTCCCACCCGTCACGATGGCCGTCTTGCCTTTTAGCTCCAGGTCCATGGTTGGCCCCTTCGGATCGTGGTCGTAGGCGGATGCCGCCCATGCTTTCGAGAACGAACCCGGCGAGTAGCGCGCGGGAAGGCCCGCCCGGCCACCCAAAGCCGCGGCGATCCGCCCGCCGGTCGTGATAGCCGGCTCACACCACGTCGCGCGCGGACGGCGCGAAAGAGTCGTCGTCCAAACCCCAGGTGACGACGCGCCGCGGGCGGATGAGGAGCCAGGCGGGGCCGAAGGGGTATCCGGCGCCGAGGCGCTCGCCGACGTCCCCGCCGCCCTCGGTGTGCGTCTGAGCGCGTCCGCGGATCTCGACCCCGCGCGGCGTCCACGGGTCGACGGCGGCGAGATCGTCC
>CAXTDD010000369.1:0-3841 GCA_964242955.1 uncultured Rubrobacteraceae bacterium
TCCTCTACGCCGTCGCCACCGTGGCCTTTCTACCCGGCACACCGCTCTCGCTGCTGGCCGGGCTCGTGTTCGGGCCGGTCTTCGGCACGCTGTGGGTCGTGATCGGGGCCACCACCGGCGCGACGCTGGCGTTCCTGGTCGGCCGGTACGCGGCGCGGGGGCTCGTGGAGGGCTGGACGGCGAACGACGAGCGCGTAAAGAAGCTCGACGACGGCGTCGAGCGGCAGGGCTGGCGGATACTACTCGTCACCCGCCTCGTGCCCCTCTTCCCCTTCAACCTGCAGAACTACGCGTACGGGATCACCAGCATAGGCCTCGGCACCTACGTGCTCCTAACCGCGGTCTGCATAACCCCCGGGGCGGCCGTCTTCACCTTCGCGGGAGGCTCCCTGACGAACGCCCGCGAAGACCTGACTAATACCTTCGTCTACCTTGGCATCGCCGCTGTGCTCTTCGTCATCCTCTCCCTGATCCCCGGCCGCCTCCGCAGGAGGGACCCGGAGTAGGATGCCTTGCCCCCAGATCCAGAGACCAGAGGAGGTCCGTGATGGCGCTCGAACTGCGCGTGGGTGACGGGTTCCCGGACTTCGAGTTGCCGGACCACCGCAGGAGGCCCCGCCGGCTCTCCGGCTACACGAAGCCGAGCGCGCTGGACGAGAAGCTCGGCTTCGACGACGGGTACCCGCTCGTCGTCGTCTTCGGGCGCGGTTTCTTCTGCCCCCGGGACGGAGAGCAGATGCGCGGCCTCGTCCGGTTCCAGTCCGAGCTGGCGGTCAACTACTGCAAGCTCGTCAGCGTGAGCGCCGACCCGCCGATGGTGGGCGCGGCCTTCCGGGCCGGGCTCGGGGCCGAATGGCCCTTCCTCTCGGACGAACGGCGGGAGGTCATCCGCGACCTCGGCATCCTCGACGAGACGGAGGGCGAGTACGCCGGGGTCTCACGGCCCTTCACCTTCGTCCTGCGGCCCGACCTGACCGTTCACAAGGTCTATGACGGCTGGTTCTTCGTCGGCCGTCCGACGCCCGAAGAACTGCGGCGGGACCTCCGCGAGATCATGGAGACCCGCAAGGACTACCGCTACGAAGCGTACAACACACCAAGGATCAAGAGCATCCGCATCCCCCAGCAAGAGTGGGCAGACGGCGCCCCGCCACCCGGCGCGAACGGCCTGCCCGTAGCCCACGGGGTGGTCTCCGCCTTCGACATAGAAGCGGGGTTCGGCACGATCTCCACAGACGCCTCGGACGGCGACGTTTTCTTCAGCTTCACGGCCATTCCAGGCGAGGGATACCGTACCCTCAGGCCGGGCACGCCCGTGGGCTTCGAGCTCGTGGAGAACGAAACGGGCCCGACGGCCCGCAACGTGCGACGGGAGAGGGCCCATCACGAGAGAGAACCGTAGGCGAAAGCGGTAGCAGTTTTCCCGCCAGAAAGAACGGCGCCCAAGGCTTGCGTCCTGCAACCGCCGTCCCCGTACTGAAGCTCTTGCGTGGCGGGCGACGACCCGTCTGAATCTTTACGACGGTACGGCCTATCCCCGCCGCGTTCCGTCCCCTGCAGACTGCTCGCCAACCGCAGGTCTACGCGGTGCGACGGTCCCCTGCGGCCTGTTCAGCGTTCCGTAAGGACCCGGTAAGAGACGCGTAAGGTGTTGCGAATAAGCTCCATTTTGGAGCCTGGATCGAGGGCCAAAAGGCAATGGAGGGAAGCTTTTGGGCAGTGCGCGCCGGCAGGGCCGGTCATCAAGGGGGGTGTTCCCGAGCGTAGTCCGGGAGAGCACCGGGCGAGAGGAGAAGGTAAGTTGAGGAAATTGATGGTGCTGGCGGCGATGCTGGCGTTGGTGGCCGCCTCCCCGGCCATGGCGAACACTTCCGTCATCGCCGGAGACGTCGATAGCGGCTTCGGCAACAACGGCTTCGAGGGCGGATTCGATGATGACTTCGGCTTCGTGGACGACTTCGGGTTCTAGTCTGGAGGAACGCGCAGGCGGGGACGGGGCGCACGGCCCCGCTCCCGCCTGGAATATCCGGTGACCACACTCGCACTCACCTATGCTCCCGGGGGTTGCAGAACTTGAACAGGTACGCGCGGCGCGTCGTGATCGGGGTCCTGGCCGGGGGTGCGGGCACCCCGGTGCTGGTGGCGGTAGTGGACGACGTCCTTTTGGGGTTTCTCCTGGGGGTACTGATGGGCGCCGGCTACGCGCTGGCTATCCGTCCGGCGCCGCGGGCGTACGCGGGCGGCATCATGACCGCCGCGGCCCTGGGCGTGCCGATGTGGGCGGTGGTAAGCGTTGTCTCGCTGCCGCTCCTCGCAGGACGGCAGCCGCAGTGGACGGCCGAAGGGATGCTCGCGTCGTTCCTGGAGCTGGTGGGTTGGGTGCTGTACGGCGCGATGCTGGGGCTGGTGGCGCAGGCGATGCAAGATCTCGCGCTCCGATGGTTCGGACCGGAGCCCCCGCCGCCTTCGCCCGGGCGTGAGATCGAGACGCGCATCCTCATCCTGGGTGGCGGTTTCGCGGGCGTGGGAACAGCCGAGGGCCTGGAGAAGAAGTTCGGCGCCGACCCGTCCGTGGAGATTACGTTGGTCAGCGACACCAACGCCCTCCTGTTCACCCCTATGCTGCCCGAGGTGGCCGCCGGTGGCCTGGAGCCCACGCACATCAGCAGCCCGCTGCGCACGAGCCTGCGCCGCACCAACGTCGTGCGCGGGCGCGTGGCGGGCATCGACCTGGGGCGGCGCCGGGTGCTATTGGAGCCTGACGGCGGCCCGGCCGGGGACGACGGTATCTCCTACGACCACCTCGTGCTGGCCGTGGGGGCCGTCTCGAACTACCGCGGCCTGGAGGGCCCCGAAGAGGAGTCGTTCGACTTCAAGACGCTCGCGGATGCGATCCGGGTCCGCAACCGCGTAATCGACGTGTTCGAGCGCGCCGACCGGGAGCCCGATCCGCAGAGGCGCCGATCCCTGCTGAACTTCGTGGTGGCCGGCGGCGGCTTCGCGGGCGCGGAGCTGGCCGGCGGGCTCAACGACTTCGTGCGCGGCATGCTGGCCCTCTACCCGAACGTCTCGGGGGAGGAAGTGCGGGTGACGGTGCTCCACTCCAGGGACCGCATCCTCCCCGAGTTGAGCCAGTCGCTGGCCGCCTACGCCCTGGAGCGCATGGAAGCGCGGGGCGTGACGTTCAAACTGAACACCCGCGTGGCCGACGCCCGGCGGGGTGTGGTCGTGCTGGACTCGGGCGAGGAGATCCTGACCGAGACGCTTGTCTGGACGGCGGGAACGACACCGAACCCCCTGCTGAAAGACCTGCCGGTCGAACACGACAAACGGGGCGCGGTGATCGTGGACGAGAACCTGTCTGTCCCGGACCACGCCGGCCTGTGGGCGCTGGGCGACTGTGCCACCGTGACGGACGCGAAGACCGGCGAGCCCTGCCCGCCGACGGCCCAGTTCGCGCTGCGCGAGGCCCACGCGCTCGCGCGCAACATCCACGCCGGCGTATCGGGAAAACGCCTCGAACCCTTCCACTTCGACGGGCTGGGGACGCTGTGCGTCGTGGGCCACCATACGGCGTGCGCCGAGATCAGGGGCTTCCGCTTCTCGGGGCTGCTGGCCTGGATGATGTGGCGCGCCGTCTACCTGGCGAAACTGCCGGGTCCGGAACGCAAGGTGCGCGTCTTCGTCGACTGGAACGTCGAGCTGTTCTTCCCCCGCGACATAGTACAGACGATAGAGGTGGACTGACGTGAAGGCACACCACGCTACAGGAAAGGTCCTCGGCCTCGTCGTCGGTTGCCTCGGCGGAACGGCGACCTGGATGATGGGGCTGGCTTCGCCC
>CAXTDD010000370.1:0-3838 GCA_964242955.1 uncultured Rubrobacteraceae bacterium
CTGGTCTGCCTGATGGTGGGCGCGATCTTCACCAACCTGTTCGTCCTCGGCGCGAATCCGTTGCTCCCGATCGTCCTGATGGTGGTGAGTGCCCTGGTCGCCCGGGGCCGCTGGCCGAAGATCAGGCGCAGGCAACAGACAACTTAGGAGGCTCAAGTGACCAAAGTGATCTTCGACATCAGCATGTCCCTGGACGGTTTCGTCACCGCGTCGGGACGTCGCCCCGAGGAGCCGATGGGCGATGGCGGCCAACGCCTCCACGAGTGGGCGTTCGGCGACGACGAGCGCAACCGCGAACTCCTCGCCGAAGCCATGGACTCCATAGGCGCGGTCATCGCTGGCCGACGCACCTACGATGACTCGGTTCCGTGGTGGGGGGCGGACGGCCCGACGGGTCCTGCACGGGTCCCGGTCATCGTCGTCTCCCACTCCGAGCCGGAGGACGTGCCCGAGGGTGGCGTGTACACCTTCGTCGATGACGTCGAGCGCGCCCTGGAGGAGGCGAAGGCGGCCGCCGGGGAGAAAGACATCGCCGTGATGGGCGGTGCCGACGTCGGGCAGCAGTACATCAGGGCCGGGCTGGTCGATGAGATCTCCATCCACCTCGTCCCCGTCCTGTTCGGCGGTGGCACCCGGATGTTCGAGAACCTCGGCAGCGAGCACGTCCAGCTGGAGACGGTGGGAGCGATCGAAACCCCTGCTGCCACCCACCTGCAGTTTCGGATCACAGACCGGCGCTCGTAGGCTCAATAGGACGAACATCGGCAGACACATATTGAAGGAAGGGGAAGCCGTCGTGGCCGACAACGACAACACCGGCGACGTTCAGGGTTACGGGCAGGAGGCCCATGGGCCGAGCCCCGCGCTCAGGACACTGGACAGGCTCGTCGGTACCTGGGAGCTCTCCAGGGACGCGCAAGGAACGGTCACCTACGAGTGGATGGATGGCGGCTTCTTCCTGATCCAGCACGTCGACCTCGGACCGGAGGCCAGGGGCATGGAGGTCATCGGCCACGAGCGGCCCATGGGGGCCGAGCCCAGCGCGGACGTGAAGAGCCGCTTCTACTCCCGCACGGGCGAGACGCTCGACTACACCTACGAGCTCGAAGGTGACACCCTGACGATCTGGTTCGGGGAGAGGGGATCGCCCGCCTACTACGAGGGCACCCTGAGCGAAGACGGGAATGTGCTCACGGGCGCCTGGCACTACCCTGGGGGCGGCGGCTACGAGACCGTATCGACCAGGGTCGGGTAGCCGAACGCACCCGAGGGCGTCTTTCGGTCGGGCGCGGCGCCGGGGGACGGGCCCCGGCGCCACCGTCCGAGTGGACAGAAGGAAGATGGATCGCAAGCAGGGCGCCGTCGCCAGGGCCGTCGTGGATTCCAACATCTGTAGGACCGGGTAGGCGACCATTCGCAGAGCAACGCATCGCCGCCGCTTGACGGCCCCTCGAACGCGCCCGACGGACGGATTCGGGCCCCGATCCTAACGAATCACCAAAAGAGCCACAAAGCCCGAGGTTCGTGAGTCGGCCTCATGCGGGCACACGTATTCCTCACCAACAAAGGGCTGAGGCCAGTCTTTGGCCGGATGAGAGGAGACTCTCTTGGGGTCGCGGGATGCAGCGCGGCTTCTAGAGGACGCTATCCGCGGCAGACGGTGGGGTCGGCTAGGCCGAGCTCGCCCTCCAGCCGCGGCTGTCGTCCTCTTCCTCGACGGCCTCCGGTTGGGGCGCGGGACGGTGCACGGGGACGCCGCTCAGTTCTTGCCGCGATTCCTCGACGGAGATCAGGGAATCCTGGAACCAGTCTTCAAGCTGGCCCATCACGCGGTCCCTATAAACCTCGGAACCGCTGGAGACTTCCTCTGAGTAGCGCTCGGCGCCGTCTATGATCTCGCCGGCCCGGCGCTCCGCCCTGCTGCAGATCTCGGTCTCCGGAACCATGGCGTTCGCCCTGTGATGAGACTCCTCGATGATACGCCGGCCTTCCTCCTCGGCGGCGGCGACCATGACCCCGCACTCGCGGCGCAATGACTCGGCCTCAGCGAGCTCGCGGGGCAGAGACGATCTCAACTCGTCCAGGATCACGAGAAGATCCGAACGGTCCACGACAGCCAATCCCTTGCGCATCGGTACGCCGGATGCGTCCTGAACGATCGCGTCCAGCTCGTCCAAAACCCCACTTATGTACTGCATATCTTCTCTCATGGATGCAACCCTAGCACGCCCCTTTGGGCTACGCCAGCCTTTCTGAAAGTATTTTTTGATGCTCACCCTTATTCTCAGGTCTAATTTTATCTTAAGGTTAAGTGCAAGTCTTTCGCCATGATCCGGGGTCTGGAAATGGTGTGTCGGACCCGGAGTTTTGCGCCTTAGAATGGCGGCTCGGAGAGTTATCCACAGGCAAGAGGGGCTGATGGTAAGGTTGAGCCGCTCCGTTGAAGCCGGGTGAAGCACACGTGTAGGGAGTAGTTTGGCGCACGGTTCGTCTTGCTTCGGGGCGGCGGTCACGGCCGGGTAAATACGGGGTGGACGAGGTCCGCAACGGAGGACCCTATAAGGCTTCCGGGGCACTTACGCGCCGGGATCTTTGCTCCGTGCGATACGGGGCGGCCGTGGTGCGTGGGGCCCTGCCATCCGCGCCGAGCAGCGAAGGACCTGTGGGCGTGGAAGGATATTGGGGTCTCGTATCCTGGGCGTCGGAGGATGCGACGGAAACGTCGCGCACTTCTCTGGTCACGGCCCGGTCCGTTCACGGGTTCGGGTGGCCTGGGAAGAGGTGGCTTAGACCTGGCGGTTCACCACGGCGGCGGTGACGGCGGCCAGCACCATCGGGACGATCGCGAAGACGAGGTTTCCGGCCGGGACCCCCGCGAGGATCGAAGGCACCACCCGCATGACGAGAAATGGGGTCGCGACCGCGACGACCGAGATGAGCATGGCTACCGGGCCGCCGTTGCGCCCTCCGGCGCGGTTTATGAGGGTGCCCGCGCCGTACCCGGCGGCTATGGAGAGCAGCCAGGAGAAGGGCAGGCGGTATACCACCGCCACGAATATGAGGCCGACCACGGCGATCCCGACGCCGGCGAGCACGCTGCGCAGGATCTGGTTCGGCTTCATGGCGCCGGCCCGGGCGCCGCGGGGGAGCCTGGCGTCGTCCGGGCACTTTATGCCGACGTCGGTCTGGCGCATGCATTCCGTGCAGATGGGCCGGCCGCAGGTAGCGCACGAAACGCGCGTCTCCCGCTTCGGGTGCCGGTAGCAGTGCATGGGCTCGGACATCAGCGGCCCCTTCTATCTCGCTTGGCCTGGGCTAGCTCGCCGCGGGGCATCAGCACGATCTCCTTTTTGTAGCTCTGGTGGATCTCGGCTATGTCCCGGCTGTGCTCCCGCTCTCGCTCCCTGAGTTCTTCGCGCAGCAGGCGGTTCTCGGCCGCGAGCCTGCCGACGCGGGCTTCGAGGTCGAGCACCGTCTTAACGCCGGCGAGGTTCATGCCCAACTCCTGGGTGAGGCGCTGGATGTGGCGCCCGAGCTCGACGTCTTCTTGCGAGTAGAGGCGGGTGTTCTTTATGCTCTTACGTGGACGGAGCAAGCCCTTCTGCTCGTACATCCGCAGCGTCTGGGGGTGGACCCCGATCAGCTCGGAGGCTATGCCTATCATGTACAGGGGCCGATTTCGGAGGCTCACGACCCGGCCCTCTTGAAGAGGTCGGCGCGCACGTTCTCCTCGCGCTCTTCGGCCAGTGCTTCGAGGATCTCACGCTCCCGCCGCTTGAGCCTCTTCGGCACGGCCACGCTGACCCGCACGATCAAGTCCCCCCGCTCGGACCCGCCC
>CAXTDD010000371.1:0-3832 GCA_964242955.1 uncultured Rubrobacteraceae bacterium
CGGGGAACCGCCACCCGGCGGCGGAGACGACGCGTCCGCCGCGGCCGAGACGCGACGGGTACGCCGGGGGCCCGATGGCAACGGGGACAAAGAGACGCGGGTAATCCGCACGCCCGGGGGCCACCCCGACACGACCGCCGACGCCACCCCCTATCCCCGCGGGTACTTCGAGGCGGCCGAGGACCGGGAGGATAGGCTGCGCGACATGTACGGCGGGGTGGACTGGCTCGCGAGCTTTATAGGGTTCGTCTTCGCGCTCGTCGTCGGGGCCGTCTTCTCCGCCATCGCCGGCGTCGTGCTCGTGCCCCTGGGCTTCTCGCCCGATCTGGGCGGCCCGTTCGGGGCCGCCGTCATCACGGGGCTCGTGTTGCTCGGCGTCTCGATCTTCCTAACCTACTTCTTCGGCGGGTACGTCTCAGGCCGGCTGGCCCGCTTCGACGGCGGACGCAACGGCGCCATGCTGCTCGTGTGGAGCGCCCTGACCGCGATCCTGCTCGCCCTCGTCGTCAGCGTGCTCAGCGGCCTCCTGCCCTTGCCCACCGCCATGGTGGACGCCATCGGCGGGTTCGTGGACAGCGCCCTCTCCACCGTGACCGGCCTCGCGGCCTCGGGCATAGTCGGGATAGCGGTCGCCGTCGGTGCCGGGCTCGTCGCCCTGCTCGGCTGCTTCCTCGGCGGACGCCTGGGCGCCCGCTACCACGCGGAGATAGACAGGACGACTTAGCTCTTAGCCGTTAGCTTTTAGCCATTAGCCATTAGCTTTTGGATTGGTGAACGGCGTCGCATTGATGGGACGAACCTGACCGGATAATTGCCGGCATGAGCAAGCACATTTTGTTCGAGACGGGTATTCGGCGGCTCGGGTCCAAGGAGGACGGGTTCTCCTACCGCTACCCGGGCACGGGGGAGATCGTGCGCGAGGAGCGGGTCCTGGAGCGCGTAGAGAAGCTCAAGGTGCCGCCGGCCTGGGAAGAGGCCCGCATAGCGAGGAGTCCTTCTGCCAAGGTGCAGGCGGTCGGGTACGACTCGGCCGGCCGGGTGCAGTACCGCTACCACGAGAAGTACCGGGAGCGCAAAGAGCGCGAGAAGTTCGACCGCATCCTGCACTTCGCGGACCGGCTGCCCGAGATGCGGCGCATAACGAGCGCGCACCTGCGCCGCAAAAAGCTCGACCGGGAGAAGGTGCTCGCTTGCATGACGCGCATGATGAACGCCGCGTACTTTCGCGTGGGCGAGGAGCGTTACGCCAAGAACAACAAGACCTACGGCATCGTCACGCTCAGGCGCAAGCACCTCAAGATCGAGGGCGACACCGTGATCTTCGCGTACACCGGCAAGTGGGGCCAGGAGCAGCGCAAGGCCGTCACCGACGCCCGGCTCAGGCGCGTGGTGCAAGAGTGCCAGAAACTCCCCGGCTACGAGGTCTTCAAGTACCTGGACGACGCGGGCGAGGTCCGCGACGTGAAGAGCCGCGACCTGAACGCCTACGTCAAGGAGGTCGTCGGCCCCGAGTTCACCGCCAAAGACTTCCGCACCTGGGCCGGGACCCTCGTCGCGGCCAGCAGGCTCGCCGAGCTGGGCGCCACCGAAGACCCGAAGGCCGCGCATAAGAACGTGCTCGCGGCGGTGGACGACGTCGCACACAGGCTCGGCAACACCAGGGACATAGCCAGGGCCTCGTACATAAGCCCCCGGGTCATAGACCACTACCTCGAAGGCTCCGTGGTAGCCTATTACGGAGAGCGGCTGGAGGAGATCATCGCCGCGGAGCAGGGCGGGCTGACCGAGGGCGAGAAGTCCCTCCTGGACCTGCTGAACCGCAGGCTCCGCCGTGAGCTCGAGAAGGCTGCGTAGAAAAGACCCGACAGGGAGGTCCCCGACGTGAAAAAGGCCATCGCTTTGAAGTTGCTGAAGAGCTCGACGGTGCGCAAGACCGCCGTCAAGGCGCTCAAGAACAAGAAGGTGCGCGGCATCGTTACCAAGCAGGTGACGCGGAGGGTGTTCGGGAAATAGTTTCTAGCCTTTAGCTCTTAGCATTTAGCCGTTAGCTCCAGACGGTTGGCGACGGACCTTCGCGCTCTCGGCTATCCGGCGGTGGCGCGGGTTCTTTCGGCTATGTCGCGGGTTACTTCGGTCAGGGAGCCGGTCTCGCGCCAGACTTCTAGCTGGCGCTCGGATTCCGTCGGTTCGTCGAGCAGGAGGCCCAGAGGTTCGAGGTCCCTGTTGGTTTTCCCTTCCAGGGTCGAGAAGAGGTTCTCTACGGCCTGACGGGTCTCTATGGTCTCGTGGGTGTCGTGGTCGGTGACCTTGCCGCTCATGCCGTAGCGCTGGGCGCTCCACTTGTTCTCTTCTATCTCGCGGCTCGGACGGATGGGCCGTGGGTCGGAGGTCTCGTATTCGCGGCAGAGGCGGTCGCAGAGGGCGGCGGTCAGGGTCGTGAGGGCTTCGTTGCGGCGGGGGTCCGTCTGGGCGTCGAAGGCCCGGATCTCCACGGTGCCGAGGCCGGGGTGGGGGCGGACGTCCCACCAGATCTCGGACAGCGAATCGATAGCGCCGGAGCGGTGGGCGAAGTCCACGTACCTGGCGTAGTTCTCCCACGAGACCAGGGGCTCGGGCAGCCCGGCGCGGTGGATGGAGCGCGAGAAGATGAGGGTCCGGCTGGAGTGCATGCCGGTAGACTCGCCCTGCCAGAACGGCGAGTTGACCGAGACCGCGAGCAGCAGGGGCACGTACTCGCGCAGCCGGTCGAAGAGGTAGACCGCCTTGTCCCGGCCGTCCACGGCGTAGTGGACGTGCAAAGAGAAGGTGTTGTTGCGCCGGATCAACCACCCCAGCTTCGCCTTGAGGCGCTGGTAGTGGGGCTTGTCTATGATCTCCTGCTCCCGCCAGTCCCCGATCGGGTGCGTCCCGCTCGTGCCGAGGACCCTGCCCAAACAGTCGGCGTGGCCCAGCAAGGCGCGACGGCGGTCCAGAAGGTCCCGTACCACACCCGCGGGCTCCTGGTGGACGCCCGTGTTCGCCTCGATCTCGCAGTCTATGAGCTCGCCGGAGAAGCGGTCCTCGGGCTCGGCCGCGAGTATGTCCTGCGCTCCGCCGGCGAGCTTGAGGGTCTCGGGATCGGCGAGCCACAGCTCCTCCTCCGCCCCCAGGGTGCCCTCACTCGCGGTGTTCTGAAAGGCGCCCTCGGGGATCAAAGCCGGCTTCTCGGTGGCGGTCATCTCTGGCACGAATCCTCTCTGGTCCACACGTCGCCGCGTATATTACCGCGTCGGACCCCGCGTTCGCACCGGCGCCCGTACGGCCAAAGGATGGGTAGAATGTGCCGATGGAAGAGCAGGGCATCACCCCGGTCCCGGAGAACCTCGTCTCCTCGTCCGCCGTCGCCGCGCTTACCCTGGTCTACAGCGCCCCGACCCCGGGCGCCGGATCCCGCTACGTGGACGCCCGCGTCGCCCACGAGGCTAGGGTCCTCTCGGCGTCGGCGGCGGGGGAGGCGCTCGCGCGGACCGCCGAGACGGGCGTGGGGGAGACGGTCCTCGCAACGGCCCGCGCCGCGATGGACCTGGCGGGCTATGCCGACGTAAGCGCGGCCGGATACCTCGCACCGCTCGCCCGCGCCGCCCTCGCCGGACAATCGGTGGGGCGGGCTCTCGGACGGCTCGGCCACGGGGACATCGCACCCTTCGCGCGGGCGCTGCAGGTGGCCGGCAGGGAGGGTCCGCTCGCCGGGGCGCTCAACTACGCCCTCGGGGCCGGCAGGGAGGCGACCTTGCGCGACGGCAAGCGGTTGGCGGCCGGGCGGGGCGCCGGCGCGGGGGGGGGGGGGCGGGCC